>NZ_HF991110.1:0-13983 GCF_000432295.1 Bacteroides sp. CAG:189 | reverse complement strand
GGCTATGACTTTCGACTGCCAATATTCGACAAATGAGCGACTTACCTATAAATTCGTTACGGTTTTTATCGTAACGGAAAACCGTAACGAATTAGTAACGATTCATCTTCACAGGGTGGCTTTTTGAGGTCTTTTTTCTGTCGTAGGCGGGTAAGAAAAAAGCCCCTTAAACCACTGGTTTAAAGAGCTTTGTCTTAGTTTGTCGGAGTATTTTCATTTCTCCTAAGTGATCCGCCTGGGGCTCGAACCCAGGACCCCAACATTAAAAGTGTTGTGCTCTACCTGCTGAGCTACTGAATCAATCCTTATTGCAAATCAGTTATTTCCTGATTGCGGGTGCAAAGGTAGTGACTTTTTTTTTATTTGCAAGTAAAGTGAGTAAAAAAAATCGTATTATTTTATGCTTTCTTTCTAATCGTATTGATCATCAGTGGATTTGGTTTCAGAATCGCTTATCTTTTCTCTATTAATAATGAAACGTTGATAATATGACAGCATCAGTGTTGTTAATGGAAGTGCTATAATCATACCTAATACTCCCATAAGTGAGCCCCAGACCGAAAGAGATAGGAGGATGATAGCAGGATTCAGACCGGTTATTTTTCCCATGATTTTAGGAACGATTATCGTATCTTGGATGATTTGGACGACGGCAAAGACGGCTAAAGCAGAAGCAATGATAATCCAGAAGTTTTGTCCCGTATCGGCAGCTTTGAGGATAGCCAACAAGATAGTAGGAAGAAAACCGATGATCTGAAGATAGGGAACCATATTCAAAGCACCGATGAAAAGCCCTAAGCCGATGGCCATTGGAAAGTCTATAATGAGAAAGCCGATGCTGAATAATATACCGACACAAAGGGCTACAAGTGCTTGTCCGCGAAAATAAGTATTCATGCCGTTTTGCACATCTTTAACGAGATTGGTTGTGAAAGTACGATATTTGGCGGGTAATAAATGAATCCATCCTTCTGCTATTGCTTCGTAATCCAGTAATATGAAAAAGACATATAATAAAATGATGAAAGATGCTAAAATGCTGAATAGGAAGTTTATAGATTCGGATAATAACATCCATAGTTTAGGTACTGTGTTTTTTATCGTGTTAATTATATTCTCTTCACTTAAGATGCGGTTCAGTGTATTCATGTCTATGTTTTCATGAATAAAATCTGAAAGACTTTGGGGCACATTGGAATTGTGGGATATGCCATTAGTGAAGTACAGCACCAAGAGGTCTTTAACTTTTCCGAACTCTTCTAACATTGGTGGTACTAAGAAATAAAAGGCAGTGATTCCTATTATGGTAATGGATATTAATGCGCAAAAAATGGAAAGTACCCGACTTTTGAAACGTAGTTTATATTGGAACAATTTAACTAACGGATAAATCATATAGGCGATAAGCCATGCCAAAAAGAAAGGTAATAACACTCCGCTGAGCCTTTCGACCAGCATTAATAGTCCGATTATAAGGACACAACAAATAGTACCACGTATAAAACTGTCGAATGTTATTTTCTTTCTTTCCATATTTATAGATGTTTTTATCCTTTTTCTTTATCTTCTTCCAATGCCCGTAAATAGCATTCCCGGCATAGTGGTTCGTATTCTGCAGTTTCTCCCAACAGAACTTGTTTATCATTTTTTACTGTTCGATGGGAAAAAGAGGCAAGTTGCCCGCACTTCACACAAATCGCATGCACTTTTGATACTTCATCGGCTATGGCACATAAACCCGGCATCGGACCAAATGGATTACCTTTAAAATCCATATCTAAGCCGGCTATAATCACTCTTATACCATTATTTGCCAGTTGATTACATACTTCGATTAAACTACTGTCGAAAAATTGTGCTTCATCAATACCTACTACATCTATTTCGGAAGTGAATAATAAGATACTGGCTGATGAATCAATAGGAGTGGAGGATATTGTGTTACTGTCATGCGATACTACATCTGCTTCGGAGTAACGGACATCGATAGCCGGCTTGAATATTTCTACACGTTGACGGGCAAATTTGGCACGTTTCAAACGACGGATCAGTTCTTCTGTTTTTCCTGAAAACATGGAACCGCAAATAACTTCAATTCTTCCTCTTCTTCTGGTTTCCTGTATGTGATCTTCTGAAAATAATACCATGATTTAGTGTGTTATATTTGGTTGCAAAAATAACACTTTTGTTCGCTTTCTGATGTTTTTTCATTATTTATTTCTACATTTGTGGCATCTACAAAAAGGAAAATAAGAATAGTATGCAAGCACTATTGACCAATATAGAACTGGATATTCAAGAGTTGAAGTATTTGATGGATGCTTTTTCGCGTGAGCCGAATGCTGCCTTACGTGAGGTATTGAAACGGAGTATCTTGCAAATGCGTGCCCGGCTGGATCAATTGTTGTTAGAACTGGATGCGGAACAGAAGTCTTTTGAAGAAAAAGTGGAATCGGTTCGGTTGGAAGAACAGATTCTGGAGAAGCAGGTGCCGATGGATATTGAAGAAGAAGTTTTGCCAGAAATGGACCCTGTATCCCCGGTGAATATCCAGATAGATGAAAAGGTGCAAATACCTTCTACCCCGATTTTGGGTGAACGTATTAGGCCTGCCGCGGATTTACGGCGTTCGATTAGCTTGAATGATTCTTTTCGTTTCTCACGCGAATTGTTTAATGGTGATAATGAACAGATGAATCGGGTGATAGAGCAGATATCGGAGATGAGCTCCTTGGAAACTGCTGTTGCTTTTCTTGGCTCCAAAGTAGATGTCAATGAAGAAAATGAAGCTATGGCAGACTTTATGGAGATTCTGAAAAAGTATTTTAATTAATCTGATACCATTAGTCGTATGGGAAAATTATATGTAGTGCCCACACCGGTAGGGAATTTGGAAGATATGACCTTTCGGGCTATCCGAATTTTGAAAGAGGTTGATCTTATTTTGGCAGAAGATACCCGTACTTCCGGAATTTTGCTGAAACACTTTGAAATAAAGAATGCAATGCAATCTCACCATAAATTTAATGAACATAAAACGGTGGAGAGCGTTGTTAATAGAATAAAGGCCGGTGAAACGGTTGCTTTGATCTCGGATGCCGGTACACCGGGTATTTCGGATCCTGGCTTTTTGGTGGTACGCGAGTGTGTGCGCAATGGTATTGAAGTGCAATGCTTACCGGGAGCAACGGCTTTTGTTCCTGCATTGGTAGCTTCGGGATTGCCTAATGAGAAATTTTGTTTCGAAGGATTTCTTCCTCAAAAGAAGGGGCGCATGACGAAACTCAAGTCTTTGATAGAAGAACGGCGTACGATGGTGTTTTACGAATCTCCCCATCGTTTGCTGAAAACCTTGACACAGTTTGCCGAATATTTTGGGGCAGAACGTTTGGCAAGCGTATCCAGAGAGATATCTAAACTTCATGAAGAAACCATTCGTGGTAGTTTAAGTGAATTGATAGAGCACTTTACCGAAACGGAACCCCGTGGAGAAATAGTGATTATAATTGCAGGAATAGACGATTAAATAACTTCATTTAAAAACGTAAAACGTAAACGTATGAAAAAGTTAGCAGTTTTAATTGTATGCGCAGCCATGTTGGCTTCGTGTGATGGCTTTAAAGGTGGTAGCAAAGATCTTAAGGCTGAAAATGACTCCTTATTGATAGAATTGTCACAGCGTAATGCTGAGTTGGACGAAATGATGGGAACATTTAATGAAATTCAAGAAGGTTTCCGTCAAATTAATGATGCTGAGAGTCGTGTAGACTTACAGCGTGGCACAATAACCGAGAATTCGGCATCAGCCAAACAGCAAATTGCTTCTGATATTGAGTTTATTACCAAACAAATGGAAGAGAACAAAGCTCAGATTGCAAAGTTGCAGGCTATGTTGAAGAGTAGTAAGAACAATTCTGCTCAGTTGAAAAAAGCGGTGGAATCTCTGACTCAGGAACTGGTTACCAAACAACAACGTATTGAAGAGTTGCAAGCCGAACTTGCATCTAAGAATATTCGTATTCAGGAATTGGATGCTGCCGTCAGCGGATTGTCTGCTGATAAAGAGTCTCTTGCAGCAGAAAATGAAGCAAAAGCCAGAACCGTGGCTGAACAGGATAAGGCTATTAATGCTGCCTGGTTCGTATTTGGCACGAAGTCAGAATTGAAGTCGCAAAAGATTCTTCAGAGTGGAGATGTCTTGAAGAATGCTGATTTCAATAAGGACTATTTCACTCAGATCGATATTCGTACAACTAAAGAGATTAAATTGTATTCAAAACGTGCAGAGTTATTGACTACTCATCCGGCTGGTTCTTACGAATTAGTGAAAGATGACAAAGGACAACTTACTTTGAAGATTACAAATCCAAAAGAGTTTTGGAGTGTGTCGAAATATTTGGTTATCCAGGTTAAATAATGAAATATAAAAATCTCTTTTTTGATTTAGACGATACATTATGGGCATTTTCAGCGAATGCGCGTGATACATTTGAAGAAATGTATGATAAGTACGGACTGGGTGCTTTCTTTGATTCTTTCGAACATTTCTATTCGCTTTATCAACAGCGAAATACGGAACTTTGGATAGAATACGGTAATGGTCGGATCACAAAAGAGGAACTCAATCGCCAACGCTTTCTGTATCCTCTTGAGGCAGTAGGTGCTGGCGATTCTGCTTTGGCGGTAGCATATTCGGAGGGTTTCTTTTCCGTTATTCCCACCAAGAGCCGGCTGATGCCTCACGCGAAAGAAGTACTTGAGTATTTAGTTTCCCGTTATAATCTCTTTATTCTGTCGAACGGTTTTCATGAACTCCAGTCCCGTAAGATGCATTCTGCGGGAATAGATCACTATTTTAAAAAAGTAATTCTTTCGGATGATATCGGACTTTTGAAACCTGCTCCGCAATTGTTTTATTTTGCTCTCTCGGCTACTCAATCCGAACTGCGTGATTCATTGATGATAGGCGATAGTTGGGAGGCTGATATGGTAGGGGCCAATGGAGTAGGGATGCATCATGCTTTTTATAATGTGTCCGGTCGCACCGAATTTCCTTTTAAACCTACTTATCTTTTGAAAGACTTGAAAGAGTTGATGCAAATATTGTAGTATTTGTGAATAAGTCGTACTTTTGCGGTGAAAAATAACGTATAAAGTTATCACTGCTATGGATACTATATTGCCTTTTGCTTTACTTTGTTTTACTTCCTTTTTCACATTGACAAATCCATTGGGTACCATGCCTGTGTTTCTTACGATGACGCATGGAATGACAGACAAAGAGCGGCAATCCGTGGTTAAGCGTGCTACTATTGTTTCTTTTATTACTTTGATGGTTTTTGTCTTTGCCGGGCAATTCTTATTTAAGTTCTTCGGAATATCCACTAATGGGTTTCGTATAGCAGGTGGAGTTATTATTTTTAAGATTGGCTTTGATATGTTGCAGGCTCGATATACACCTATGAAGTTGAAAGATGAAGAAATTAAAACCTATGCCGATGATATTTCAATTACCCCTTTGGCTATTCCTATGTTATGCGGTCCGGGAGCGATTGCCAATGCTATTGTATTAATGCAGGATGCCCATACAATTGAGATGAAAAGTACTTTGATTGGGATGATTGCATTAATTTACTTTATAACTTTTCTTATTCTTCGTGCTTCTACTCGTCTGGTTAAGATTTTGGGAGAGACTGGTAATAATGTGATGATGCGCTTAATGGGATTGATATTGATGGTAATTGCCGTAGAGTGTTTTGTCAGCGGTCTGAAACCGATTTTGGTAGGAATATTAAAAGAGGGGATGATGTGATAAAACAGACTTTGTAATCGGATGTAGCTTATGTGTTATTTTATCTCAAACAAGCTGTATTTAAAAAGTGATCAATTTTTGCGGAATTAACTTCCTCCGATATCGTAGTGTTCATGTTAAAACTTCAGAGACTGTCTCAAAATGGGATTTGAAAGTTGAAAAGTTTATAAATTGAAACTTTAGAAGAGAAAATCTCCCTGTTTTAGTCTTGTATTGTAATGAATTAAGGCAAGAACAGGGAGGTTTTTATACTATGATTTACAAAATATAAGGGCTGTCTTATTTTTTTTACTTTGAGACAGCGTTTTATGTCTAATTACATATCAGTTTAGAAATATGATTATCTATTTTTATTATATATATTCCGGGAGATTTTATTGGAATCTCATTCCAGCCTTTATCACAGAGTATACTCAAAATTTGTCGTCCTTCAATACTGAAGATTTCAACCAATTGCTTGTCTTTATCACTCTGTACATAGAGGTTTCTTTCTGAAGTATAGAATTTTATGGAATCTTCTTGTTGGCGAGTGATCGTTGTAGATGTTCGTTTTTCGGTTATTGTAAAATCATCTACCAAAGCTTCTGAAGTACCAATGTTTACAATTCTGAATCTGACAGGTGCCGTGATTTCTTCATCTATGATATAGGTATTCATTTTATTCTCTGTCAGGGTAATAGTTGATCCATATGTTACCCAATTGCTGCCATTGTCTTTGGATATCTCTATTTTAATTGTTTGCGGGGGGGAAGTGGCTGTCTTTTTCCCGGCAATGAGGCTAACGGATTTTATATCTTCAAGAGTATTGAATTCCATTTCTATTTTTCCTCTTTTAATAGAAGCTACCCGTAATCCGTTTCCCATATTGGTTTCTGTAGTGGCGTAAGTTATTGCATTTGAGAAGTTCCAACTGCCCAGTATTCCGCTTACGTTTTCTTGATTCCAGTTAGGTTTGGAGATACTTTCAAAAGTTTCTACCAATCGATTGTATGAGGTTTTGTTGACAGTGAAAGATATTATATTATTTTCTTCTTTAATATTCAAAAGGGAGGTTTCCGTAGGAGTACCGGTCCAGCTTCTTAGGGAAGGGGTTGTGTCATCTGTCAATGATTCACGCTGGGTTGTTCCGGGAAAAGTGTTCCCTCCTCCATCTGCCAATGAATTATTGGCTCTTATAAGTTCATAATATACGTGATTGGGGTTATTGTTAATGGTATTCTGTATCCATACATTCGGATTAGTTGAATCTACTCGAAAAACCAACATACCTTTTCCTGGCAAGTATTTGTCCCATCCCTCCTGAATTCTGTTTTCCAGAATAAAAAACTCTTTGGGTACTGCTGAATTTATGCGGAAGCTTTCATTAGAGGTAGTCAATGGAGGTAAAGTATAATTTCCCGATTCTTTTATTAATTCAGGCGATGCCCAACCAATGGCATAACGTTCGAAAGCAGAGTAGCTACAGGGGGTTCTTCCATTATTCAGATATCCTCCGCTTGCCATTAAAGACCAATTGCCCGGATGCGGTGCAGAACCATTTTCTTCATAGTCGGTATCGTAAAAATCCGGTAACCCTAATACGTGGCTAAACTCATGACAGATAGTGCCTATACCGTCTCTGATCTTATTATTCTCTCTTCCGGCCAGTTCTGTAGAGCATGCATAGCGATTACAATAAACTCCGTCCAATTTTACACGACTGTAATTTAAAGCATAAGCATGAGGCCAAATGAAATCAGCATTATTTCCTGCATGAGATCCTCCTCCTGCAAAAATTACATATATCATATCCACTTCTCCATCATCATTTAAATCATAATTAGAGAAATCTACAAATTGGTCTGCTTTTATGCAAGCATCACGAACTAAAGCCTGTCCATTGTCTGATCCCAATGCATCTGTTTGTTTATAGTCTAAGGTTACAGGACCCACAATATCAAACTGCGGTTCGAATATTCCTCTTGAAGTATCATAGAAGTAATCTCTTACGCTACCGGTAAAATCATCTTCTCGATAATTGGGTTGATTGATGGTCGCATCGAATAATTCTCTTGAATTATTGGGCAAGAATGAGCGGTCGGTAAATTGAGCCAGAATAATAATTCCTTTAAATTGTGTTGAAGAAATTCGTTTTAAACTGTTCTCTCTTATCAAAGAATTTGCCAGAGAACGGCTGAGCTTGGGCTTTGATTGCCTGGAGTGTAAATACCGTTTGACGGAATTTAAGAAGAGAACTTCATCATTGCTACGTTCAGTCGGATCTTTCGCTGTATATTTTCCGGGAAGGATATTTTCATCATGATTTTGTACTGCATATTTGTAAAAACCATCTGGAGATTTTATAATTGTATATCCATCTGTTGTTGTTATAAAATGTAAGAATTCATCTCCATGCAATTTTGCATGAAATTCTTTTCCGTCCGGTTGTTGTAGCTTAAAAGGCGTCGGATCAGCAGGTATTGCCCAGATATTTCCTACCTGTGTGATGAGGAAACAGATAAGAACCCAATTTAATATATTACGGAAATTCTTCATAATAAATAGGTGTGTTTTGCGATTTAGGGAAATAAAATAAGGCAGGCCTCTTTGCCTGCCCTATTATTAAATTTGAATAGCTCTACTATTGTTATTCTATCGGTGCGAATAACGCATTGGCTTCTACATGTGAAATCATAAGAGCATAACCCGTTTTTTCAGCTTTATGCCTGATATAGATATAACATACTTTATTCTCGAAATCAGATAAGTCCACAGTGTGCATTTTGTTTACAGTATCTTTATTTAGAGTAGCTTTATAATAAATTTTAGCTGCATCGGCCTGCTCTTTTGTTTCGATAGGTGATTCGGATGCGATAATTTCAAAAGAGTCAAAATAGATATCACTCGTTTGAACCGGCATTGCTCCGTACGAATAGGGTAAAAACGTAAATTCCGGAAATACACCGTCTGTAAAATCGGCAGTACATTCTATCAAGTCATCAGCAGCTAAGAGAGCGCCAGTATTGCCATCTATTGACCAAAGAAGCATTGCAAAAGATGCGTCATTAACTAATCCCAACTCCCAAGAACTTACGTTTCCGGCTTGAAAACCATCATCGGCACCGAGATTTATAAATGCCAAATTTTGGAGGAAGCTGGTAGTACTAAAGTTTTCATATACAACCGGGGCTCTATCCCAAGCCTTATCTGTTGTCAGTTTCTTAGCTTCTCCAAAAGCTACCCCTTCACGGTTCTGTGCATATGCACAATAATAGTATTCTTTTTGTGCTTCCAGTTCTTTTATAGTTACCACGTTTGTTTCTCCTACTTTGCGTGAATTCGATGGATAAACTACTCCATGAATTAAATCTAACTGATCTTGTGAGGTGGCCAGTACTATACCTTGCTGTATGACGGTATCCAGTGCATTGTTACTCGTTGTTTTCATACTCAGCTTTAGTGCTGTGCCATAGTTACCTAATGCTTCACCCGTTTCAACTATTGCCAATTTACTGGAGTCGAAAACCGGATTATAGTCTTCTTTCTTTTCTTCGCTACATGCAGCAAACAAAATAGAGACACAAGCAAAGGAAAAGAATATATTATATATCTTATTTTTCATAATCTTGTTTTTATCATTATACAATTTTCTCATTTTTCCTTATTTAAGGATTTTGATCGGCTTCTGAGATAGATTCGTTCTCTTGAATTTCTCTTAATGGAATCTGGTATAAGAATTTCCAATCGCCGGCTTCTATTTTTAACTTGGCTGCATCAAAATAGTTAGATCCTGCATAAGTACGGTCCACTCCTTTTTTCAAGCGTAAATGGTCATATAGCGCAAAGCCTTCGCCCCAAAGTTCCAGGCGTCTTTGGGTATATACATCGTCTACTGTGACAGATGCTTTATTCCATGACGGGTCACGGTTTACCATTAAGTCTTTCAATACAATGGCGGCTTCTGTTCCTTTATTCAAGTGCGCGAGAGCTTCTGCTTCTGTAAGATACATCTCGGATACGCGCATAAATACATTATCGGCCATCCAACTGGCAGCATATTTAAATTTCAAGTTAGTATAAGGAGGATATATTGCCGTTGCGTCTTCGGGACTAACGAATTGAGCCAGACGGGCATCTGTCGAAGAGAAGTTACTATACAGTTTTGCATCCATCTTTATATAATAACCACTTTTGCCACCGTAGCCTATACCAGTAGTGCAAATCCATGAAGAGAATGATGCAAATCCCAAGATATTGTCATTTGCTGTTGTTACATCCATTCCCCACATCCATTCTTTGTTATTAATTTCATTAAAACCGTCGGTAGCAATTTCAGTTGTATTCATCAAAGAATACCCACTTCTGGCAGCTTTTGCCATATCAATTGCTTTTTGCCATTCGTTCATTACTAAATATGTACGCGAAAGTAGACCTTGTGCCACACTTTTATCAATCCTTCCTTTATCTGTACCTCTATCCCATCCATCCAAGAAATTGATGGCTTTCAGATAGTCTTTCTCTATTTGATCGTACACGTCTGCCACAGGGACACGACCTCTACGGCTTTCCCCTTCGGATGTAGTGATGATCAAGGGTACACCCGGTTGATTTTCATTACCTTTGTAAGTCTGTTGATACATCTGAATCAAATAACTGTATGATAAGGCTCTGAATGTCAACGCTTGTCCTTTAATCGCATGTAATTCCGCATCAAGGCTTTCATCCGGAATTTTTTCAATTATCGCGTTGGCATTATTAACCATCGTATAAAAGAAATTCCAATATCCGAATGTGCGCACATAAGGTTCGTCGCGATAATCGAACAAGTGATCGAATTTAAACCATCCGTTTACGTGCAGAGCCATATCGTCGCTCATGATATCGCTCATCAAAAAGAAACTTTGAAAACCATAATCACAATGTTGATATTGTCCGTCTGTACCCGATTTGGTTTGAAAGTCTGCATATAATCCTTTTAGTAAGGGTTCTACTATGGTTACTAATTTATCCGGATTATTTTTCGCCAGTTCATTCATTGCATCTCCGGTTGCTACATCCGTCGGATTAGTTGTTAGGTAGTCCTCTCCACAAGATACAACTGTGGCAGCGAATAAGGCTATTATTAATGATTTTATAATCTTCATATCCTGCATTTATTTAAAAGTTAATGTTGAAGCCAAAAGATACAGTACGGATTGCTGCATAAACTCCGTAATCAATAGTACCGTCCAGATTCTGTCTGGGATCAAGCCCTGTACGTTTTGATAAAAGCCAAACGTTATCAGCTACAGCAAAAAGTCTTAATGATTCGATTCCCAATTTTTGTGTATACATTTTTGGGAAACTATATCCTAATGATATATTTTTGATATTGAAATAATCACCTCTTGTCAAGAATCGGTCGGACATAGCCGAAAGATTCTGAGTACTCAATTGTACTCTTGGAACAGTTGCTTGTGGATTTTCCGGAGTCCATCTTCCAAAGATGTCAGTTGACCAGTTTGAACCTTCTTGTCCACCGCCCATCAATGAAGAGTAGCCGCTATCATATACATAACCTCCGATAGAGAAAGCTGTGTTGATATTCAAGTCAAATCCATAGGCTGTTAAAGAAGTTGATAGACCGCCGTATACATCGGGTAGGGACGATTTGCCGGTTTCGTAACGTGTTGCATCATTAGGGTTGGCTGTTGTTGTAGTGCTTACATTCCCATCTTTGTCTGTTACATCACGATAGTACAATGCTTCACCTGTGTTAGAATCCACACCTGCATATTTGTACATGTACCAGTCATAGATTGTACCTCCTTTTTTTCTCCAGATATTTCCTGTTGCATATCCATTGGGATCCTTGCCGGTTGCTAACTTAGTAATTTCATTTTTATAATGAGTAAGATTTAAGCTAACGTCCCATTTTATATTATTTGACTTGATAATATTAGCATTCAGTTCTACTTCGACACCGGTGTTTTTCATGTCCATATCATTCACCCATAATACATTAGGAGAACCTTCTGATGGAGCAAGCGGTTTGCCGTAAAGCAAATCGGTCGTTTTTTTGATGAAGAATTCCACGCTTCCTGTAATGCGATCTAAAAAGCCGAATTCTGCGCCGATATTAAAGTTGTTACTCTTTTCCCAAGTGATTTCTTTATTTCCTCTCCATACTTTTACACCACCAGGTTTTCCATCTTGTGCAACAACTTCGTATTGATCCATATAAGGCGTATTATTACCGATATTATCATTTCCTTGTGTACCATAACTTGCTTTTAATTTCAGATCTGTCAGGAAATCCACATCTGCCAACCAACTCTCTTCTTTCATTCTCCAAGAGGCGCCGGCTGACCAGAAGTTTCCCCAACGATTGTCCGGATGAAATTTAGAAGAACCATCACGGCGGTAACTTCCACTTAGATAATATTTATCATTATAGTCATATTGAACGCGACCGAAGAAACCTTCCAGACGATAATCGTTTTTATATGAAGAGGCTGATTTTATATCCGCACCGTTGTTTAACTCCGGATTTCCGGGCATATAAAATTGTTCTTTTCTGGCTCCAAGATAATTTACGTTATCTGCTTTAACTTCATGTCCCAGCAACACGTCTACATTGTGGCTGTTAAATCTATGAATCCAAGACAATAATTGATTGGTATTGAGTACAAAATATCTTTGAGATTCTTTTGTGGAACGTCCGTTTACATCTTTTGCATCACCTGCAATCGGTGTTTGGAATACAATTTTATTAGTAGTGAAATTATCAATACTCAAATTGGCTGTGAATTTGAAATCTTTGAGGAATTTAACCTCGCCATATACACGTGCGCTTAAATTGTCTACAGTTGTTTCACGAATATCGTTTATCATCGTATTATACGGGTTTGTACCTGTATTGTACGGTCTTTTACGATCTCCGTCACCCCAGTCTAACAGGTTTTCTCCCGTCGTTGGGTTGGTCATGATATTTCCCTGCGCATCACGTTCCCAGATCGGATAAATAGGTGCAATACCTTGTGCAAAAGAAAACATGCTTGAAGCGTATGAGCTTGCAATAGTTGCATTCGTTGATGTTTGACCATAAGCTACATTAAATCCTGTTTTTAACCAGTCGTTAGCCTGATGGTCTAAGTTGATACGTCCTGAATAACGTCTGAAATCGGAATTACGAAGATATGATTCGTCATCCAAATAGTTTAATGAAGCAAAGAATGTTGTTTTCTCATTACCTCCGCTAAGTGATAGATTGTACTCTTGGCGTAAGCCATTTTTGAATGGATCTTTCTGCCAGTCGTCATGATATAGTAGTTGGGCACTTGGATTCAAACGTCCTGTCACCGGATCTATTAACATATCATTGGCTACATTATAACTATTGTATCCTAAACGATCTATAAGAGTTTTTGATGCGTAGATACCAGCTTGGAGTGGCTCTAATCCTAAGGTTCCGTACATTGCTTCATGCTTGATAGCTTCCCAAAACATCTCATAATACTCACCTTCATCCCTGATAGTGTTATATGGTTTTACGGCTCTTGAATTAATACCCCATTTAGCTTCTAATGATATTTTTGTTTTACCAGAATTACCTTTTTTTGTTGTGACAATGATAACTCCGTTGGCACCACGAGCACCATACATAGAGTTTGCTGCTGCATCTTTCAATACAGTCATGGACTCGATATCCTGATTATTTATGGAGTTTAGAGAGCCTTCATAAGGAACACCGTCTACTACGATAAGCGGGGCCTTGGATGCTGATATGGAGCCTACTCCACGTACATAAATTGAAGATGAAGATCCGGGCTGACCCGAAGATGAAGTGGTCTGTACGCCAGCTACAGCGCCTTCTAATGCTTTAGAAAGGTTGGAAACTTGCATCTTTTCGATCTTGTCTTTTTTCACAGTACCGGCAGAACCTGTGAATGAAGATTTTTTGGCAGTACCGTAAGCTACTACCATTACTTCGTCAATTACTTGTGAATCAGACTTTAATATCNATTACTTGTGAATCATACTTTAATACCACCTTTACAGTCGGTTTGATCGCCACTTCCTGTGTCTGCATTCCGATGTAAGAAATTTGCAAAGTCTTTGCAGAACTATAATCATTATCAATGTATTTATAATCAATTGATTACATTTATTATTTTAACTTTGAAATATTATTTTTTTATCATACTATCGGT
>NZ_HF991109.1:237-571 GCF_000432295.1 Bacteroides sp. CAG:189 | reverse complement strand
GTAACGGTGGACTTAAATTTTAATCATTATGGCAATTAATAATAGAGTTAAGATTACAAACGATATAGAACTGAAAGACCGTTTGGTTGCTATTAATCGTGTAACCAAAGTAACCAAAGGTGGTAGAACTTTTAGTTTCTCTGCAATTGTTGTTGTAGGTAACGAAGAAGGCATCATCGGTTGGGGTCTTGGTAAAGCTGGTGAAGTTACCGCAGCTATCGCTAAAGGTGTTGAATCAGCTAAGAAGAATCTGACGAAAGTACCTGTACTGAAGGGTACTGTTCCTCACGAACAGTCCGCTAAGTTTGGTGGCGCGGAAGTATTCATCAAGCCT
>NZ_HF991109.1:0-180 GCF_000432295.1 Bacteroides sp. CAG:189 | reverse complement strand
GGTGCAATGCGTGCAGTACTTGAAAGTGTTGGTATTACGGACGTTTTGGCTAAGTCAAAAGGATCTTCTAATCCACACAACTTGGTGAAGGCTACTATCCTGGCGTTGGGTGAAATGCGTGACGCACGTATGGTTGCTCAAAACAGAGGAATTAGTATTGAAAAAGTATTTAGAGGATAA
>NZ_HF991108.1:77665-79407 GCF_000432295.1 Bacteroides sp. CAG:189 | reverse complement strand
AAATATATGCATAATAACCGATAGCATTTAAAGCACCGGATGTTTTATTTACATCTAACTGTAAATAACCGTCTTCAATATCTACCCGTTCCGCTATACCGTTTTTATAATGCATCCCTTCATTACGCCATTCCGTAGTTTCCACATAAGGATCAGCACTATGAGTTACTCCATCCAATAGGACCGACAGTGGAGTCGTATAGGTGCGTGACACACTCCCTAACTTAGTACCATTTGAAAGATAATAATTCACTATACGATTTCCATTCCCAAACTGCACTGTATCAGGTAAATTAAGAATATTGTAACGGGTGGCAACAATGTTCTTATCGAGATTAGCTATCTCGTTCCCATTACTATCATAATAATATTCTTGTTCGTGGTCAACAAGATCAGGATAAATAGCAAAATCATAAGTTGCAGGAAAACTATGATTTCCATCCGTCACTTTCAACAATTGGTTTCCACGATAATGAATATCCAAATCATTCACCGACCCCGATTCTTCCAAACGAAGTAAAGAGGTTATATTACCCATTTTATCGTAATCGAAAAATTCATCATTCCTCATACGACTACCATTCACTCCATACATCATACCCGACGTTAAACGATCAAAACCGTCATAATCAAAATGATAGAAATACAAACGCCCTCCCTGAGAAATGGAAATATCAGCTATATTACCATTATTACAACGAGGCAATTGATAGGGTAACATAGAATTGCCGAAATAAAGAGTTTCATTAAAACCATTCATGCTACCAATATTAAACAACGTTCCGTCATTATAATAACCATATGTCATCTTAACTTTATTTCCTTGCATCATTTTTTCAGAAATACGACCATGGGAATCATAAGTAAAAGCACGCAGAGGAGAAGTATAATGAGTGGTCCCATATCCCATAACACATATACTGTTTTTTTCCCGTCCTGCATGATCGTAGTTATAATCCAATCTCAAAGAATAACGATTACCGTAACGGGAATCACTTCGTGTCAATGCTCCACTAAAATTATAGCTATAATCGGCAGACAATGTATTGTTCGACAGAGTCTCTTTAGAGTCGCGACGAATCAAGCGTGATTTATCATCATATTGATTAATCGTAAAACGTCCTTTATCAGGTTGATTTAACACAGCTTCAAATACCCCTGTCAGCAAACCTTTGGCAGAAGCGGATGACGCCATATTAGCAAAAGACCAATCAAAAGAAAATTCTGTAAAAGCATAATTATCATAATAACGTATACAAGTTAAAATATAACGATTCTGTCCCATCTTTATATGATCTGTGTATCCACGACAAGGTCCTCCAGTTCCAATATATTCTTCGTGTACCAATACATCCTCATATATATCAGCCAAATCATCGCGACTACGTTTATCTTTAACTATGCCTTCTATAACAACACGCCCCAAGCCGTCATATTTAATAAAACTCCATTCATCCCGTTTCCGCTGATTACCATCTTGGGAAAGAATGGGGCGATAATCTCCATCATATACTGTGTAAATCCAGTCCGCACCCGGATATTTTACGCCAACACATTGGTTATCGTTATCATAAATATAAAAATAAGCATACAAGTCGAGAAAATTACCGGCTGAAAGACTTTGATCATCAAAAGAAGAGTAAGCATCTACAGCAGCAGGCGGAAGAACACAACGTAAATGGTCGTAAGCATCGTATACCATATATGTATCGTGATATACATCTCCATCTACACGACGCTTT
>NZ_HF991108.1:52232-77636 GCF_000432295.1 Bacteroides sp. CAG:189 | reverse complement strand
ACGCTTTAGCACCGTATGCCCATCGCTATCAGTAAACAAAAGAATACGATGTCCATCCTCATCTATTTCTTCCGCCACCTGATAAGCCCCTCTCGCAGCCATACGTTTATTTATTGTAGTATTGTTCTGCATCCTGAATTCTAAAGCCGATAACTCCGGTTCTGAAGAATTACTTAACCGATAATTATATTTTATACTTTTTCCTCCGACATGCATCCCGGAAGTTTCTACTATCCGACCTTCCGTAGAAGCTTCATACAGATGCGTACGAGACCATGTCTGGGTGCTCTGTTCAAATTCAGAGACAGGTACAAAGACTCCATTATTTCCGGTAAAAGGAGTAGAGAGATACTCTTTCGCTATCCGGCCTGCTTCATCAAATTGAATATAATCCGCCAAATCTTCACCATTCGGTCCAAACCCTTTCCGTATCGTTTGTATCAAGCGGCCTGCTGTATCATAATACTCAATAGTAGTGACCGAGTTAGCATCATTTACTTCTGACACCTTTTGTACCGGTTCACGCAAAACGCGAGAAGTCAGAATATTCTCCTGTGCACTGAGAGACAGTGAAGTCCAAAGGAATCCTATAATGTATAATCTACTAAAACGTTTCATTTCTCGGTTGCTAATTTAAGATGGTTTGTTTGAATAATATTATAATCATTATCACGTACACAACTCAACCGCCCCATATCATCATATTCATAATAGGTCGTCATTCCACGTCCATCCGTTTTTGAAGTAATACCAACTTCCGGTTCATAGGTCATCACGCTCACATCCGCTTTCGGGAGTTTACTTCGCAAAGCATGTAAAGCCTGCCACTGTGTTGCAGTGGGCTCGGCAGTACCACCTATTTTTTCAATGTCAACTCCTTGTGCTTTGACTTCTTCCAATGTCGCATTAAATATCTGAGCTATCACATAACGCCTGTGGTATCCCCAAACATAGACAGCACTTTGCCCCATACGACTTTCAATAGAAGTATGGTTACTCAAAGAATCATAACCAACATAGCGGATATCCGGTTTCTTATACAAACTAAAGTCACCGTACCGCACAGTAGGCTCTGCCAAACTTTCCGGCTGATAATAAGTATACTCAGCATCCGGAACAAAATGCCCTCCATGTATATTTTGCTTATTTTCTTTGTACGCATGCAAAGTTTTCTTTATGAGCCTGTTTTGTGCTCCCTTATAAAAATTCTCTTCTATCGGAGTACAAACCATATTGGCCTTGCTGCACATTTCTCTATAAGGAGAACGATCCTTAAAATCAGTAGCATAAAACAATTCTTGTGTTTCACTACGGTTACGGTCTGTTACCACTTTAGTAATTTGCCGAGGTTGAAAATTATCCGGATTATATTGATAACTAATTAAATTTGTATGAACTACTGGAAGCTCGGCAGAATTATCAATAACAGAATCACGACGCTGAAAAAGCCCACAGAACTTCACAGGTATCTTATAAGGAGAAATTAGAAAGAAATTTCCTTCATCCTCCCGAAGAGCTTTCAATTCATATAACGGAGTTTCCTGATAAACAAATCCGGAAGATTTTACCAATTGTCCATCCCGATAAATACAATGTCGTTTTAGTTTTCCGTTAGTAAACACAAATTCTCCCGGATATCCCGGAATTACCGGTTCTTTTTCTTTTCGATTATAATAATAAAAATCTTCTATCAAATCACCGTCTTTCATATCAGTCAATACTCGTACTTTGCTATATCCGAATAATACTCCCGCTGTTTGACTCTCTACCGGATTAACCGGCATTGAACTTTGTTTTAATACGGCTACAGCCCCTCCTTTTACAAACAAATTACCACCAGCAGATACTTCTTTGTTATAAAAGGAATAAGTTTCGCGAACCGTATGTAACAAATCACGAAGTAAAATGCCGGTACTTTGGTTGTTACTATCAACATATTGAAACCTTTTGGTTGATAAAGGAGATTTCACTTTCGCAATACGAACACCACAAGAAGGCGGAAGGCCCGTGTAATAAGGGATTTCATAGAATTTTATGGTTATCTCCGATTCAACCACTGTCGTGTTGGATTGAAGGTCAATCGTACTTATCCCCTTAAATAAATGAAGTTTATGTTTATTCATTATAAAATTTTCCCTGTCGTCAATATCCTGAATAGTAAAGTAATATTTACCAAAAGCAACCATAGCCGTCCCTTTTTCTTCTGCGGCATGAAATTCATTACCATGATACCGATACTCAAAATCGATATAACCATCACACGGCATATTAAAAACAAATGTACAAAGGTGTTCTTTAGCAGGTTTTACAAAATGTACTGAACCTCTATATACTCCATCTGATGATAGAGGAATACGTACCGTTTCTCCAGCTATTTTGTTTGGCTCATATGTAAACTCGGTACGTCCCCCTTCCGGAGTTTCAAAAGCCGTCAACATGGACGAAGTAACAAGTGCTGGATTAGCTGTACGGTCAGCACCGGATAAAGAAGTTCCTTTATGCATGGCTATCTCACCTTGTAATCCCAAGTAATCACGATCTGTTACAACCGATGGATAAAGGCATGTATTCGCTTTTCCGTTATAATACCCCCAGTAATCACATGAAAAACTGTATTTAGCAGGTAAAGCATGTAATGTATCATACTCCATTTTATACATTTGACAACATTCGGATGCCCCCTTTAAAGTTATAGAGTCTAACCTCAAACGAAATCTCAAATAAGGTTCACAAAATTTATCTGAACTAAAATAAGAAGTATGGAATTTATATGTTTTTAAAAGCCGATTATTTTTCCCCGAACTGTAAATTCGAATTTCTTGCAATGAACGGGCATAATCATTTTGGGTTGTCCCCCAAGAATGTTTATAATCATCCAAAGAACGTATATCCTTTCTTTTAGCTTCAGATGCAACAAATTCAATATACCCATTCTCCCATGTGATACGCTTTAAACGAGGATATTCAACAGTCAAATCTGCGGAATATATTCCTTTCGAATCCAATAAATAAGCTGGATGCTTTTCGCCTTCTTCTGCTAATATATTATACAAGTATTGAGAGACGCTGACCGGAGATAGATAAGCATTACGTTCTTCTTCATAATCAAATGTTATACGATTACCATTGGGGTAGTAAATATCTTTCAGATACCAAGCTGTCGTATAAGCATTATTGTTTACGAAAATATCATTTTGCGCAAATGGGCCTTCGTAACTATGCATACTGGCTCTCTCGTCCTTTATTACTTGCGAGTACTTCATTTCAGGTTGTACAAAACCATAAGCCGTTCCATCTGGCGTTGTTATTTTAAGACCAGCAATAGCTGTTTCACTGCCCAAATGTATTTCCTCTATTTTAAGGTTATTTTCCGGCTCAGCACAAATAAAGCCACTCCCGGGATTTATCGCTTGTAGTTTATCACCTCCGCGTTTGCAATAAAAATGTCCAGAATAATCTGCAAAATTATAATAAAAAATATCTGGTTCTACATCACATCCGAAAAGTAATCGGCAATAATCCAATTTACTCACCGGATCCTTCGTAAGACCTGTATAACCACTTTTTTCGATATCCGAAGTTTTTTCAGGAATCTCTTCTTCATTATAATAATAACCCTCAAAATCATCATGCCCCCTAATTGTCCGCATAATAGCTCCACCGGCATTCAAAACCCATCCCAATCCTACCCAAGATGCTTCCTGAGCCACTCGAATACCAGAAGCGTGATAACTCAAATTTATAGGAAACTTATAGTCTCCCAAATCAATCGTATAAATAGGTATGTCAATAGCAGGAGTTCCAGTATATAGAGATACTGGAAAGTCCGCATACTGAGCCAACGCGCATGAATTAGGAGAAGGAATAATATCTCTGAACGGTGTCAGGCCTTGACTTTGCGCTTTCAAAATAGCACAACCCAATAACAAGCAACAAAATAACGCGTATCGTGTCTTCATAATAACAATAATTTATACGAAGTTAGTAACAGATAATTTTTTGAGATTCCTGTTGCCCATTAACAATAGTACAAAGAACAAATTCATTTTCTCCTTGTCCGGCAAGATTCACCTGTTCGGTATAAATTCCATTAGAAACGGTATGAACTGGTTGATGATAAAGCACAATACCCGAAATCGTCGTAATAATCACTTCCAATTGTACCGGTTCATCAACCTGATAATGTAATGTCAGTTGTTTTTCGGAAGTCAGCATATAGTTTAATAAAACATTGCCATATTGTCCGCCGGAGGTGAATGAAAAATCGTTCGATTCTTGTTTGAAAGCTCTTTCATCAAGCATAGCTAACCGGTCGCGAATAATACGATTTTCCGGGTCATCTGCAAGATAGCACTGTTCCGTAAGAGGATAATAAAAAGCTGTATTAAAATGCTTGTACAAAGAACCGAATTTATAAATAGAGTTCTCAAACGTTTCGAATACCGGATAGCGATAACCGGGAACATACCACTGGCAATGAACAACATGCCACCTGGCCGGATCATGTTTCAGCCATTGTCGTACACTATCCGGCAAACAAGAAATACTATCGTTCATAAACTTACTGTCAGCATGATAAACTTGCCCTATATATTGATTGTGACGAATACGGAGAACCTGTCGTAAAGTATCTACACCAGGGAGCAAAAGAGAACCTAAGCCATCTGCTACGGTAGAAGTAAATCCATAAGAAGAAATTCCTAAAGAATGGCTGTAACTACCCTCGCCATAAAAGTAAGACCCGATAGAATCACCATAAACAAAAGGGTAACATAAAGTAACTGCCGGAAGCTTATTTTCGATACGGATATTGGCATTTTCATAACCGACAAAAAGTAACGAATCTCCTGAAAACCTATATTTATACTGTGTCCTTGATTCCGAAAGACACAATATTGAATCAATCTTACCAGAATAACTTACTTTGTAATTATCATCACGTACTGTCTGTTTACGAAAATCCCATATCACCTCTCCCCCACTCGCACCAGAAGTCGTGTAATCTAACTGTGTCTTATCAAGTATATCTCCCGCACGAGGAAGAGATATCTCTTGAGATAACTCCTGCGCAGATACCCGTATAAACACAAAAGACAGCAAAAACAGTAAAATGTAATTTTTCATATCATCATTTATAGGTTAACATATTTCAGATAACTTTTAATAGTTTTTTTTTAATTATCGTAAAAATACAACAAGAAAACCTGTAAAACAAATAAATATTTATTTATTTTACAGGTGATTAGTATGTTTGTTAGCATTTATCAGCCAACAAAGCATTTTATATATTAATTATAAGTAGAAACTAAAGGAAAGTTGCATACCCCTCTCATTCATCATTTATACCCCGGATTCTGAATCAGATTCGGATTCATACGTCTTACCTTATCGGGAATCGGAAATACGGTAGTATACCCATTTCCCTCATCCGGCAGTTGTGGCCGGCTGCTATATGCACGGGTAAACAAGTCGAATCTGATAAGATCTTGCCGTCTCCAACCCTCCCAGGCAAATTCTAATTGTCTTTCGGCAAGCAAATTTTCCAAAGTAGCTTCACGATACGAAGCGCCCACTCGGGAACGAACCCGGTTCAATTCTTCATCGCCCGCTCCGCCGTTGCGGATTTTTGCTTCACTCTTCATCAGGAGCACATCGGCATAGCGATAAAGTACGATATCATTTTCCATCAGTTTACCGTCTTTCGTGGCCGTTTCATCCACTTCATATTTCTTCATACGGGCTCCTGCCGTTTTTTCATATGGGGTGTCGGATATATCTAAAGCAGCTTCCCAAGGCAGATACTCAAGTACCGTGCCATCGTCCAATCGGACTACATTCCCTTTCAAATCGTATACAATACCGGCAAAATAACAAATATCAAAACGGGGATCGACCTCCGCAGTGCCATACCCAAAAGTGCGCAACACCTCGATGGTTGCACTGGAGCCATTCTCGCCGCTCAGTCTGTAGGCTTTGGCATGATTGTAATGGCGGGAACGGAAAAGATATTGCATTTGGTTAGTATACAGGTTTTTATTCATTGGAATAATAAATATATTCTCGGCCGACGACTCATTGAAGACTGCGAAGTTCGTCTTATAGTCTTCTTCAAGACGATATCCGAATTTCGTAATAGAATCACAGTAGGCTTCCACTGTCTGCCAGGCATTCAAACGCTTTCCGTCAACAGTAAAATAAAGTTCCCGTCCATCCGGACGTACTCCGTCCGTCCAGTCATTATCAGCATATACCTCTGCATTCAAAGCCAATTTTGCTAAAAGGAAATAGACAACCGGACGGGTAATACGTCCATAATAAGTGCCGGGTAAATTGCTATGAGCCGTACTCAACTCCGGAGCTGACTCTTGTAATTCCTGTACCACGAAATCATACACTTCCCTGCGGCTCTTCTGCGTCACCTCTTTCATCGACGTGGAAGAAGAAAGAACCAAAGGGACATTTCCAAACAGATCTATCAGATGATAATAATACAGTGCCCGTAATGCACGCACCTCAGCCCGATAAGCCGCCAACTCCTTATCAGTGTGGGTCTCAGCGTAAAGATCAATTCGCTCCAAAGACTTATTGCTGAGTACTACTACCTTATACAGATACTCCCAAGTTGCCTGTATGGCATCATTATTGACACCCCAATCGTGCAAATAAAGTCCTTGCCAGAAACCACCGTCATACCAGTCGCCTCCCCGAGTCGGCATAATGGCCTCATCGGTAGTGAAAGTGTTCAGATCGTAAATACCACGGCCGGTTCCCTGCAGCCCTTGACTGTCGCTATAACCGCCTATATGGTTATATAGAGAGGCTACCGCGTTCAGATAGAGCTCCGAAAGGTTCCGATAGGCTTCTTCCTCACCTATTCTATCCCGGGGATTTTCCCGGAGAAAGTCATCACAGGATATTTGTGACAATGACAACAACAAAAAATATAGTGCATAAATAAATGAACGTTTCATAGTGCAACCTTTCTTTAAAAGTTAATACTCAATCCTAATGTATACGTACGTGCCAACGGATACCCCCGTTTATCATCTACTCCTAATGTGGAATTTACAGTGGAACTGTTGATCATGGGCGACAGTCCGGAATACCCGGTGATGGTAGCCAGATTGTTCACCGTCAGTGCCAGGCGAAGCGACTGGATATACTTCCGGCTCTTACCCAATGGCACATCCCAGCCGATAGTCAGATAATCAAAATTGATATAATCTCCCTTTTCCAACCAATAATCGGTAGCAGTCTGGTCCTTGATGTTCCGTCGGGGAGCCTCTTCCATAACGTTATAATCGGGAAAAATATTCATATTCATGTAAGTAAGCGAGGTGCCGTTGTAGATTTTATGCCCGAAAGCGCCATTGACCTGCAACGAAACGTCAAACCGTTTATAGCGAAAGCTAATATTGGAGCCCAACAACGTTTTAGGCACCGCCTGCCCGGCCACATAGCGGTCTTCGCCATCTTCAAGACTGACTCCGCCACCATTCAGATCAGCAATACCATAGGTATATCCACCGTTGCCGTCGGAAACGAGTCCACTGGAATGAGGAAGATAAAAGACACCCAAAGGCTGGCCTACTATCTGATAAACAATATGATTGTATCCGCCGTGAAAGCCGGCTCCGTCAAGACTCGCCAGACTCTTATACTCCGGCGCCGAAATATTCTCTCCATTGTAATCGCCGCTCAAGGATAGCAATTTGTTTCTTTGGAAAGTAATATTGGCATTGATGTTCAGTTCCATATCCCGGGTTTTAAGCGGAGTGATGCCGATGGCTATTTCAGTACCGCTATTGCGCATGGAGCCGATATTGGCCAGCAATGTATTGTAGGCAAATGGCGGGACGCTGACATTGTACAGATAAAGCATGTCGGTCGTTTTAGAATTGTAGTAGTTGATAGAGAACAACAGGCGGTTCCCAAACATCCCCAAGTCTGCTCCGGCATTAAAAGTGTGCTTCACTTCCCATTTCAAATCAGGATTTATATTCTGCATCTCGCCCAATGTGACTACGGCAGAATTTCCCACAGGTACTACTCCGTTGGGGCGAACCAATCTCAAAGTGGTGTAAGAATCTATTCCATTCTGATTGCCGGCCAATCCGTAACCCACGCGAAGTTTCAGATTATCCACCAAAGGAATGCGTTTCATAAACTTCTCCTCACTCACCGCCCATGCCGCCGAGACAGATGGGAAAAAGCCCCATTTATGATTATTACCAAACTTGGAAGAGGCATCCGTACGGGCATTGACCGTAAGAATATAACGGTCGGCATAAGTATAGTTGAAACGCCCCATAAAAGAAGCCAAGTGTGGCTCTTCATAATAAGAATTCGTCCCCTCCCAAAGCCGGACAGCTCCTGCCTGAAGATTATCATAGCCGAAAAGATCGGTACTGAAATTAGTGACTGTGGTGTAATATCCGGTATACGTCTCCTTTTGAAGCTCTGCCAACGCCAACGCATCAAAGTAATGTTTCCGCCAATTCTTCTTGTAGGTCAGCATCAGATTACCCAAAAGCGACTCCATCTTTTTGGTTCCTTTATAGGCTTGTCCATGTGCCCATACCGAAGTAGGAAGATACTGGGAGTTCTCTACTATATTATAAGTATAAGACCCGAACATGACGAGTTTCAGTTCATCAAGCAGGTTGAATGTCAGTTTCGCATGGGTGCTGATGTGAGACGTTGCATCATGGTCCTTCACTTCCATCCATGCCAGAGGATTGGTTATCTGGCTGGCATTGGTGATTTGATCCCAGGAACCCGTCTCCATATTCTTATGATTCGGAAAAGTAGGATTAAAGGTAGCTGCCGAATAAAAAGTCTTCTGATAATCGAAAAGATTGTGATTTTTCTGTACCGAACCGAACATACCCAACTCGCAACGGATAAAATCACCGAAGATTTTCTGTGTCATATTCATATTGGACGTGAAATTCTTCATATCCTCATTCAAGATCACTCCTTGCCGGTCAACATACCCTAAAGAGACACGATAATTGGAAGCATCGGAACCACCATAAAAGGCAATATGATGATTTTGCTGGAAGCCGGTCTGTTCAATCTCCTTTTGAAAGTCCGTATTATTTCCCAAATCGAGAATGGAAATGCCCTGCTCAGCTGCTACTTGACGGAAAGCACCTGCCGGAAGCATTTTAAGATTCTTATAGACAGTGGCTATACCAAAACTACCGTTATAGCTGATTCGATTTTTGCCGCTAACGCCCTTTTTAGTGGTGACTTCAATCACTCCGGAAGCTCCGCGAGATCCATACTGGGCAGTTTCGGAAGCATCCTTCAAAATGGTGAAACTTTCAATATCAGTGGGATAGATAGACGAAAGCATATTCAGATCACCGAACACGCCGTCTACAATAATCAAAGGATCGTTGCCACTGGTAAGCGAGGTCGTTCCGCGCAGGCGGACGGCATCCAAAGTGGCCGTACCGTTTGTTCCTTTTTGTATGGTAAGTCCGGGAACACGTCCGCGAATAGCATCGAGAGGATTCAGTATCTGATCGCGGTTCATCTGTAACTCGGTGATTTTTTCCACAGAACCGGAAAGGTTCTTAATGTTGCCGGTGGCATATCCTACAGTAATCAAAGAGTCGAGAGGAACGGCCGACGGCTTCTGAGAAAAGCCATCCAATGACATTGCCAACAGAGAAAAACAGAATGAGACAGTCTGAAGAAAGATGAGTCGGTGTTGTTTCATGTTATCTTTATATTAAGGAATATAAAGATAAAACAAAAAAAGACTAAAAGCTGTTCTCCGGATACGGTCTTTTTTATCCGGAGAACAGCTTTTTTTAGCGGGAACGGAAAGTAGAAGCCGGCAAGCTCTGAGAGTTTACCAGATTTGCCCGGGTAAACGGCCGCCAGGCATAACGGACATGGCATGGATGTTTCACCCGGTCACTGTATACCTTCACCTGGTTTCCCACAACTTCGGCTTTAGCCGGATAATATACCCCTTCCGTCTCGGCTATTTCAAATTCCCTGATTGGCCTCCCGTCAGCCGTATGCAATCCGTCAGCATAATCAAAACTCACATAAGCCGCATCCTCCCGGAAATCCACACTACGAAACAAAGGTCCCGACGGAACAACCTGTTTCTTATCATAAGTACGGTTTAATGCCCAATGTGCCAACCGTTCGCCTATGGGACGTTTATTCTTTGGATGTACATCCAGTGAATCGCCATAATCGCTCGAAACCGCCATTCCCGTATGAGGAATCGCATCCATCAGCCTTCGTTGGCTATTGCGAAACCAAGGCCATGACGGCCTGTCGATAGAAGACAACTGTACATAGTAAAAAGGCAAATCCGGATCATTCCAGTTCTCACGCCAGCTACCGACCAACAAACGGAACAGTTTCTCATGTGCCTCATAATTATGGGCATTCGATTCTCCCTGATACCAGATAACCCCTTTTATGGGATACCTATCCAACGGCACTATTCCCGACTCAAACAAATAGCAAGGTTCATAGGGATGGCGCTGTAATTTATCAGTTGTCAGCTTAATATTCAAAGCCGCACGCCCGTGTACCCACTTCTGAACAAAATCATTCTTCAGCCAATCGCGCATAATAGCCGGAAATTCATATTCCAAAGCTTTACGACCTACCCAAGCTTCCGTAGGCGAACCACCGATAGCATTGCAAATCAACCCTACAGGAACCTGTAAGCTGTCTTGCAGCATCTTCCCAAAATAATAGGCAACGGCTGAAAAATCCGCCACCGTCTTCGGGGAACATTCCACCCATTCGGTATTTGCATAATATTGCAAATGATTCAGTGAATCCAGCACGGAAGCATCCCATTTTACTGCATTCGTACGCCAACGGGCTTTCATATCGAACAAACGAATGCCCGCATTCCCACTCTGCGGAATATCGACCTTGCCATCCACCCCCTCCTTCATCATGAATTCCATATTGGACTGTCCGGAACAAAGCCAGACTTCTCCTACCAGCACATTCTCAAAATGCAACCGGCGCTTTCCGGTAGAGACGGTCAGAGCATGAGGGCCTCCCGGTTGTAGCGGTTTCAAGCATATAGCCCATTTACCGTTTGCACCTGCTTTCGTACTTTCTGTCTGTCCGGCGATACTGACGGTGACTTTTTCACCGGCATCGGCCACACCATGAATATCCAACGGACATCCACATTGTAACACCATGTTATCACTGTATATTTCGGACAAACGCAGACCGCCGTAATCTCCGGTAATGGCAGAATACACAACTCCCGCTAAAATACCCGCTCCCTCTACCGTAGGATGTACTGCATCCGGTAACATGAAAGGATAACGATAAAGCGGTTCATGAAAATCAATCAACTGTACATCGGCGTATCTTGCAACGGTCTCAATGGCTTGTTGTATCTCTCCATGCCAGTCACGCGTACCGGACTCAAAACGCGGATGACGATCGGCAATAGGAGTCATCCGTGCCACCAAAATCCGTACATCAGGGTTTACTACACGAAAAGAGTCGATCAGTGCCAGATAATCCCTGACAAAAAAATCCCGATAGTCGGGCCAGTTTCTCGGATCCGTATCATTAATGCCCAAATGAATGACAACGATGTCTCCGGCAAAAGCCAGCGCCTTTTGAAACTCTTCCTGCTTCATATAAGGACGGTGACCTTTATTCAGCAAAGTCGCTCCGGATTTTCCAAAATTTCCAACGGTATACCCCTCACCCAGCATACGTTGTAACTGGGCAGGATACGAATCTCTTTCCCTGTTTTCAATCGTATAGCCATACGTAATGCTATTTCCTACACAGGCAATCTTTACAGGTGCTTTGGCCGATACCCCCAAACACAGCAAGAGACATAAGGCTCCTAAGAATATCTTTTTCATTTCTTCGAAATATAAGGTTTCACAATCTCTACCCATTTCAAATAACCTTTCCCCAAAAGATGGAGACCGTCATTGGTATATTCAATATTCATCTTACCCGTCTTTGAGTCTACAAAGTGGGAATAAAGATCGATATATGTCAGTTTTTCCTTCTCCGCCAGCCGGATTAATCCTCCATTTATCTTCGCCACTTCTTCCCAATGTGCCGTATGCCCTTTGAACATATTATAATGATCGCTTACCGGAAGCACACTTTGTAAATATAACCTTGTTTTAGGGGAATCTTTTTTTATTTTAGCAGCAATCATCCCGATATATCCGACAATGGTATCCGCCGAAGTCCCCCGGCTCACATCATTGATACCGATCAACAAAAAGATCTTTGCCGGCTTTCCTTTTAAAACGGCATCCAGACGATCATATACCCCCATACAGATATCCCCGCTGATCCCCCTGTTCTTGACATGCTTATTACTGAACAGTTCCGACCATTCCGCTCCATTCGTAATGCTGTTTCCTAAAAAGATAATGTCTTTCGAAGTGACCGGAAGTTCTTCAAATAAAGTTGCCCGTTGATAATAGAACGTTGAATATTTCCGCTCCTGAGCATTGCCTGCCATCGATACAAGCAACAATAAAATAAAAATCCATTTGTGCGTCATCATATGCTTTAATCATTTTACTTGATTGTAATTCTGCTGATTTCTGCGGTACGAATACCCGGTTTCAGTTCGCCTCCTACAATAAATAATTGCTGTCCTTTCCCTAATAAAGCAGCACCGGCCCGTGCCAGGCAAGCAGATTCCTCCCATTCCTCCCAATGGTTCCGGCGGGTATTGTATGCCATCAACCGGCCATTAAACCGATACCAGGCAACGGGTTGCAACAAATAATCTTCTTTTGCAATTCGCTTATAATCACCACTGATAGCATCCAGAAAAATATCTTTATCCACTCCACCTGTACATAGAATAATACTATCCGACCAAACGCAGGAAGTCCCTCCGGTCAAAGTAAGCGGCTCTCCTGTTTCTGCAACGGCAGGCGCCGGTACCGGTTCCCATTGTTCTTGTAAAGGCAGATACCGGTAACCATCAGTAGCTACACTGGCTTCGCCCCCATTCTGTGAAGGACAAAAGCCTCCCCACAGATACAACATACCATCTTGTACGGCACAAACTGGCTGTACACGTGCAGCACCCGGAAATGGAACTTCTTCTTTCCAACCGAGCTCCGGTTCATTGAGATTTAAAGACAACACCGAAGTAGAAGGAGATCCATTCCGGTTTCCCCCCGCCACATAAATCGTATTGCCGGATGCAGCACCGGACATATTGTCCAGTGCAAAAGGCAACGATGGCAATGTATCCAAAATAGCCCCGCCATCCTCTGCCAGTTTCAGACGGAATACGGAGGTAAGCCCTCCGTCTGCATTATTCCCTCCGATAAGAATCATCTCACCGGACCGTGAGATAGAAACTCCATAGGCTACCGGTGACGGCAATTCTCCAACTTGTTTCCACACGAGCACGGAGTCTTCCGTTATTTCAGCCGTATATATGCCTTTATAAAAATATTTCGACCCACCTTCTGCCGCAGATTTCCCTGCAAAATTACAACCTCCGGCCATAACCAATTTGTTACCGATAATACCGGCGTAACAAGCAGACACTCCCAACTCATAACCGAATTCCTGATTCGGAAAGCCGGACATCTGCTGTACATGGATATCCTGCTTCCGAGACGAGTTTTCCCGAACACACGAAGCTGCCAGAAAGAAAAATGGCACAGCACTGCATAACAAAACCTGTCTTACCTTTATCATCGTTTCATCCTTTTTATTTTTGAAGTAACCCTGTTCAAACATTTATAAAGAGCAGATATGAAAAACCGAATTAATACAGTAGTTAAGTAGTCAAGTAGTTAAGTAGTAAGTAGTAGATAGTTAATGGAAACACATCAAACAAACTATTTCTACTTAACTACTTACCACTTGACTACCTACTATTTGACTATCTACCACTTGCTACTTGACTATCTACTACTTGCTACTTAACTACTTGACTACTTAACTACTGTATTATTGCATATAAATCATTCCGGGCAATATACCGCTTCCCGGACAAGTTCGGAAAACAACTTTGCATATTTTTCCGCAACGGCTTCTGCATATCTTTTTCCTTTTTCTGCCGTAGCCAGTTTAGGGTTTCCGATCCCCGTATCATCAGACACTTTCTGCCAGTCACGTGGGATCCACGCAACCTTTTCTTGTAAAGACTTTATAGCAAACGGCTTGTACCGGCCCTCACCGGCTTCCTCCAGATTTACCAATTCAGGATGATAATGCATCATTACGGAAGTCTCCAACTCATCGGCATGATCTCCCGGCTGATCAAAATAATCTTTTGCAGGAAGCACTGTAAACCACTCACTGCAAGCAATCAGAAAATCGGGATAATCCATTGACAGGTCACGGATCATATTCTTAAAATTGTTTCCTCCATGTCCGTTTACAATAACCATTTTACGGATACCTTGCGTATGAAGCGAAGCTACAATGTCCGTAAGGATTGCTTTCTGTGTTTCATACCGGGCATGTATACAAAACGGCAGTTCGCGCTGTCCGGGGTTTTGTGATCCCATCGTCACAGGAGGCATCACCATACAACGTACACCATATTCTTTTTTAGCCCGTTCTGCCGCATCGACTGCAACCGAATGAGATAATATGCAATCCGTCAAATAAGGTAAATGCAAATTATGGGGCTCAGTAGCTCCCCAAGGAAGAATTACTAAATCGTAATCCAAATCTTTCGTCTTTCCGTAGCATGATACGGATAAATCAATTTCTTTATTCATCACTATCGTTATTATCAGATAAATCTCTTCTACCGAATCCTGAATGAGGAGATAATCCTCTTTTTCTTATGAAATTTCCGGAATCGTTCTTATTTCAGTTTCTTCTCAGGAGAATAAACCAACCCGTCGACAGCACGTTCACCATCAAGCGTGACAAAAACAGTAGTAAACATCCATTTCACCAGACGTACCTGATGAGTTTTAAATTCTCCTACGGGAAGTTTCAGCAATACCTTGTTCCATCCTTTATTCAAATGCACCTTCAAGGGAGGACGAGCCGTGAAGTTCTCATTCCCCAAGGGTATCTCATTATCCAACACAGTATGGTTGGCTGTCCACACAGGAGGAAGTATCTCGGTGTCATTCAACCAGATACGACTTCCTTTATAATCCCACTTACCGGCAGGAGGAGGCAGATCTTTCTCGGAACGTCCATAGTTCTGAAACTCTGCCCACAAACCAACCTCCTGGCTTTTGGGAGAATAAACCCAAGTATATGCATACGCCGTATGATTTTCTTCAGGTTCTTTATAGAAAGCAGGAATCAGAGTTCCCCACACATGACGCAGATAGATACCGGCACCAATGGCTTGTCGCACATTGTACTCCTGTCCTTCGTATACATATGATTCTTTCAACTCGGATTCGGGAGGAAACGTACGTTCCAAATCACCTTCATTGGGAAATGCATCCGTAATGTTCCATTTCACATTGGTTTGTTTCACATAGGCAAAAGGATACCCCTTAAAACAATGCTCTTTGTGCCACAACATTCTTCTCTCGAAATCGGCAAAACTCCGGAATTCGTCTGAATCCTCTCCCGGAAGAATCGCCCCGTTTTTATCGAAATACTCAAAACCGCCTCCTTTCCAAGACCGTTCGGCAAAAGCCAGCATATTGGGATAAAAGGAATTTTCTCTGATAACATTCACTTCCGGTACGACCCACCTGTCCTGCCACACAGACAGAATACTTCCGGCAATATCATCACTGCCATAGGGCTGGTTATAGATGCGGCTATTGTACAAAGCAATGATATCGGCAAACACATCAAAATGATTGAGATAATGGAATCTTGAATCGATGGCCGGAATACCCTCCTGCGCCTTCCCTCTATAACTCCATAAATGGGTCATATCTATCTCCCCCAGCTTATAATGCCAGCCCGGATTCCAGGAAATCGCCTTTTTCCCTTTAGCACGGACATAGGCCACCATTTCCGGCACAAACTGCGGATTGGTAAATGCCACCTCATCCGTCCCGATGTGCAAATACGGCACATCGAATGTCTCACAAATTTCATCCACCAATAATTTCAGGATTTTCATACCGGCTTCACTCTGCATATCGTGTCTGAAAGCCCGCACAAAGGCCGCACTATGCCCCGGCATATCAATCTCCGGAATAAGCATCACCTGCCTTTGTTTACAAAACTCCACCAGATCCCTGACTTCTTCCAGTGTATAAAACTTGCCGGGCATACGGGTCATATTGCAACTATCATTCAATACCGGAAAGATTTTGCTTTCAAGACGCCATGCCTGGTTCTCCGTCAGATGCCAATGAAATACATTGATTTTATACCGGGAAAGAATATCTATTTCCCGTTTCAATTCCTCTACGGAAATATATCCCCTGCCTACATCCTGCATGAAGCCACGAACGCGAAAAGCCGGCCAATCTACAATCTCCCCTCCATGAATGAGAGCCGTTCCTTTACAATGTAGCTGTCTTAAAGTCTGTAACCCCCAGTATGCTCCCTGTTCCGTAGTTGCTTCGATAGATATTTTATTCTTCCTCACAACCAAACGATATGCCTCGTTCTCATTCAAAGCTATTCCATCCAGTTTTTCTACTAAATGGATCTCAATTACGGAAGAGGATTTGCCATCTATCATGCCTCCTAATTCCGACACCAGCAGTCCCAATTGAGGAATGAGAATATCACCGGATAACCTTACTCTCTTTATACTGAATTTTTCATTCGTCAGCTTTACCTGTTGCGGTTCGGGCAAAAAATGGATATTACCTGCCCGAACCGTAGCAAATGTGCACAGCAATAGGAAACAGATGGCACAACAGGTTCTATTTTTCATTTGATTATGTCTTCTATTTTTATTCGCTGAAAAGTCATATGCGCTACGCTACTTTCATACAGAATACCAATCGTTTCCTTATCAATCAAAGTAAGGCAGGAGTATCCCCATCCCTCGGCTTCATCTATCAGCAACTGATGTTCGGGCAGCCAGGTCACTCCACCGTCGAGACTGGCCTTGATGGTAATATGATTCCGTCCCTTTATCGTATTGGGGTTGGAAAACAACAAAATGTCTTTTCCCAGTACATTCTCTTTCGCATCTATCTTTATCAGACTTGCCATGCAAACCGGTTCACGCAAAGCACTTCGCGAAGAGACATGCTCTGTCCATGTTTTCCCTAAATCCTTTGTAATAGCCACCGCACGGCTCCCTCCCCGGTTATCACGCATATTCAACATCAGTACGCCGGGTTCTACCTCCGCCACTTGTGCCTCTGTAGTGTTTATACGGGCATAATTATGAATTTTCCATGTCTCCCCACGGTCTTTGCTATACATAATTCCGGCATTGGGTATACGGGCGGCGTCGATAAACTGAATAGGAAAAACCAGCGTACCATCACTCATCGTAATCCCACGCCCCGGCCCTTGCAATAAGAAGTACCAGGAAGGGTCTTTCACCTGTTCTGTAATATTGATCGGAGCCGACCATGTTTTTCCGTCATCCGTACTCTTCGTCATGACCAATTGTGCCGTATGATTCATATCCATTCCCGGATGCGAACTCCACCACGCACGTTGATTTCCCATTCCATGCGTCCATGCAGCAACGATCCAGATAGTATTTGTTTGCGTATCTACCAGAATAGAAGGATCTCCTACCCCATTTTGTGCGGCCGGCAATCCTCCGTGTTCGCCAAACGCCAATGGCAAACGCATCTTTTCCCATGTCTTTCCGCCATCCGTACTACGGCTCAACCCCACATCCACATGCTCTTGTAAATCGACGCTGCTATTATAACGCACGTCATATACTCCCAATAAAGTGCCTTTATTAGTCGTTACCAATCCCGGAATACGAAATGCAGCCGAATGATCATCTCCGGCATGGCGCACTCCTACACCCATATAATGCTCTATATTTTCAGGAGAAACCAGATTTAAGAGCGCATTTTTACCATCTAAAGTTGCCGAAGCTATCTTTGCCTTCACTTTGGCAGTAAGCGAAGTTCCGGGTTTCATTTGCAAACTGATCCAGAAATAATTGATACCCGGAAACAGTTTTTGTTCACCTTTCAGTACAATCTCATTTTTAGGATTATTCACTTCGGCTTTTTTTATCGAATAAAAAGGATTGGCAGCCAATGTTTTTCCCGGAGCATGGCTGGATATATATTCAACGGGAGCAAAACGCTTTTTACCTGCATCCTGTAAAGCTTCCGTACCTCCGTAATAAAGCTTCACAGATTGAATATCCGAAAGCGCGGTTTCTTCATCAAATTTCAACACAACCTTGTCCAGCACCTTACTATCCTTTACGTCCAGACGCAAATAAAACAAAACATTATCTTGCCTTTCTATCAAAATAGGAATACGTGTTTCTTTGATAAAAAGGGTATCGGCCGCACAAAGTGTAGACACTGCACATAACAAACAAAAGAAAGGAAGTAAAAACAGAGTTTTTTTCATGGTATTGACTAAAATTATATTTACGTTATTGAGGACAAAGATACTATTTTTCATTTTATATCGGTTTACACACTTTTTTATTTCCAACCATACCGGTATTGAAATCCGGAGAAATCATCCACATCACTGCATATTATCCGTTTTAGGGCGCAGGAAATAGAGTTGCAATGCCAATGCTATTAAAACAACTACACTCAGCCAGGCAAAACCCAATCCTAATTCGCCACCGTCGGTCCATCGCCCTAATAAACTGGTAACGGCAGCCCCGGCAAACACCCCTGTCATATTCATGATACCATAAGCAGTTGCACGATATTTAGCCGATACGAACTGGCAAAGAATAGGCATATTATTCGCATCAAAGATTCCAAAACCGATGCCAAACAATAATCCGGCTCCCACAATACCTACCGTATTGTGTCCAAACCCTAATAGCATCAATGCCGGGATAGTAAGCCCTAAGCCGATGGCTCCTGTATAAACCCTGCCACGAATATTCTTTAATACCCATCTGTCCGAAAGGATTCCACCGAGAAGCACTCCGATAAAAGAAGAAACAGCAATAGTAATAGTTGACATCGGACCTGCTTCCGACATCGGGATATTCAGATTCTCGGCAAACAGGGTCGGCAACCAGTTTTTCGTGGCCCATCCCGGAAGGCTGGGAGCGGCAAAATAAAATAATATCACCCAGAATGCAACATTACTGAATAACAAAGACAAACCTTTAAAAACAGATGACTTCTGCTTCGGTTCCTCCCGACGCAAACGCTCTATCTCCATATGCTCCTTATTTTCGCGCAAAAAGACAACTAATATAAAAGCATAGACAATACCGATGATCCCAAACCAGTGAAAAGCCGTATGCCAGGAATAAGCGGCTGCTACGGTAGCTCCAAATCCGCCAATAGCCTGACCTGTGTAAAGTCCGGTCATATGAATTCCCACTGCCAGCGAACGCGACTTATCCTGATGCCAATCTGCAATCAAAGAAAGTCCGGCCGGAATATAAAGCGCTTCACTCACTCCCATCAAAGCGCGTAACCAATATACTTGAGTGAACGTTTCGGCATATCCCATACCAAAAGTAACGGCAGACCAAACAAAAAGACTTCCTACAATCAGCCATTTCCGGTTTAATCTGTCAGCAATCATACCGGCAACAGGGCTCATAAATCCATATATCCAAAGAAAGACAGCCATCAAACGGCCAAAATTAGTAGCTGACTGTAATTCTGCAATATCCAATTGCATAGCATCTTTCATAGTCGAAAGCATCTGACGATCCATATAATTGAGTAATGCTACTCCCCAAAGAAGAGCTACTACAATCCAAGGATAAATTTTTGAGTTTTTCATGATTTCCTGTTCGTTTTCAATTATAATAGCGTATGCCCTCCTGCTTTTTTGCTCGTTATAATTTACTTGCTATAAAAACAAGTATATTCTCTCCGATTATCAATGATAAGAAAATAAATATTCCTGTCGTTTTCATCTTCATAAAAAATAATCAACTGAAAAACAACAGCTTCCGTGGAATATTCTTACTATTTACAAAAGTATATACTAAACGGCACATTAAGTATATACTTTAACCACATATAAGTATATACTTTTAAATATCAAAAATATATACTCTTATAATGGAGAATTCAGGGCCTTAAATTTCTAATTAACAATGTTAAAACGGATGCTATCAGGATACGCTATAACCCCTATAGCAAGCCGTACTCTCTCTATTCTGAATAATTCATGAGCTATTAAGTAGTTGAGTAGTTAAGTAGTCAAGTAGTAAGTAGTTGAATGATGAGGTAGAAAGTAGTTAAAGAAAACACATCAGACAAGTCATTTCTACTTGACTACTTAACTACTTGACTACTTAACTACTTGACTACTTACTACTTAATCGCTTCTCAACCACTGTCACAAATTATTCAAACTATATATTCTTAAGGTAATAATTCCCGGCAAAGCTCATACCCCTTTGTCATCATCCGAGGGATGTGGAAAGGTCCTTTAAAGATATTACCTTTTGCCGGTTGTGAGACTGTTCCATCGCGATGAAGGTATCCGTACCACTCTCCAAATTCATGATCAGGGAAATGGGCATATGTCCAATCACTGACCTGCCGGTGCATAGCAAGATACTTTTCATCTTTCGTAGCCTGGTAAGCATACAGAGAAGCAATGATAGCTTCGGTCTGTGGCCACCAGAATTTCATGTCATGTGCATAATCCTGTGGGGGCAGGTTACGACAGTCGCGGAAGTTTATAATACCACCATATTCTTTATCCCATCCCCACTCCCACGACCAGTCGAGGATAGTAAGCGCCATATCGGTCAGTTGTTTATCCCAATTACGATATTTAGCCTCTTCAAGAATAAACCAAGAAGTTTCAATACAATGCCCCGGATTGATAATACGTCCATTAATCGTATCGATGAATTCCCCGTTGGAACCAACCGTCTCCAATAACGCATTGAATTCCGGATGCATAAAATCTTTCTGTAACAATGCAATCGAATCATCGATTTGCTTATCGAGCGCCGGATCGGCGATGGCAGCACGAATACGTGAAGCTGTATTGATGAGAATCATAACGATGGAATGGCCTTTCGACTGCACCGTATTCCAATATTTAGGTTCCAATATACCGGGAGTATTGAGAAAACGCTGTATATCTTTAAACAGCTTCAAAGCCTTTCCCGCATATTCCCTTTCACCCGAAGCGATAGCATATTCTGCCATAGCGATAGCTGCAAAAGTTTCAGAAAAGACATAACGACGTTTGCGCAAGGGCTCTCCCGATGCGGTAACTTCAAAAAACATACGCCCATCAGAATCAAAACAGTGCTGTTCTATAAAGTCAATCGTACTTTTTGCAGCAGCCAGCCACTCCGGATTCTGTTCAATATGATTATAAGCATAACTACATGTGAACGCAAAACGCCCTTGAAACCAAACTGATTTGGTAGTATCTATCAAAGAACCGTCACGATCCAAGCAGGTATAAACACCGCCGTTCCGAAGATCCAACCCATGCTTCAACCAAAAAGGCATTATATTTCCCAACATGTCATCCCGGTAAGAGACTGACCATTTTTGTAGATATTCGGTTACATTCATAACATAAACGGATTAAAACTTATTACAACGATCAAAAAAGTGAATAGCTTCCAATTCTGCTTTCATACGAGCCTCTTCCTCGTCGGTCATATTCTGGAAAGGTGTACGATTCTTACCCAAATCCAAACCGATCAGTTTCATAATGCGTTTACCGCCTACAATATTACCTCTATAATGACAGATCACATTGATCACTTCCTGAGAGAAATTCTGAAGTTGACGCGCTTTCTCCAAATCACCGGCATTCCAGGCATCGATAATACCTACCAGATTACAACCGTTGTAGTTAGTGGTACCACCTATTCCTCCCTGAGCGCCTCCCATTGCCAAACATGGAAGAATAGTCTCATCCTGCCCATGCAACATATCAAACTTTCCATCCTTATAAAGGCGGCATTGATTGTACTCATACAAACTCTCATAGGTGTATTTGATGCCTGCAAAATTAGGAATACGTCCGTCTACCGCTTCAAGAAAAGCTACCATAGACAGAAATGCTCCGTTAAAAGCAGGAATATGATAAAAATAGAAAGGAAGCTCGGGAGCACCGCAAGCAATCTCTTCACAGTATTTCACCAGTTCTTCTACACGGCCTACTTTAGGGAAAGGAGGAGCCATCGCACCAATACCCCACGCTCCGATCTTTTGTGCATGCTCTGCCAAGCGACGACTCGACTTCACGCAAGTGCTACCCACATGAACAATTACTTTAAAATTTTCCGGAGATACTTCGATCCAGCGTTCCGCCAACTTCATGCGCTCTTCTTCGGTGAGCATATAGCCTTCACCCGATGAACCGTTAATAAAGACACCTTTCAAACCATTTTTTGCCAACATCGCCGCATAGGCAGCAATCGGTTCGTAATTCACCTCACCATTTTCATAAAAAGGAGTGAAAGGGGCATTTATCAACCCGATAATCTTTTCCATAAGTATACAGTTTTATTCTATCAAACATGTGATTTAAACATTCATGCCACAAATATAGATATTTCTTAATTAACAACAAGATTATTTTTAAAATTTCTTATTATCAACTCGCAAATAAACAAAAATGATTTATTATATAATCCATTATTGGACTATAAACAAAGAATATTAATAAATTAAAAAGGAAAAACAGAGCAAAATATTCAAATAACCCGTATATTTGTTCATCATAAACCACTAATATGGCATACATGAAACATAATTTGCTCAAAGAAATAGAAATAGGTTCCAAAAATGCTCTCGTAAAGAAGAGAATCATTACGCATTATATATATAATGGAAGCTCAACGATCACCGACCTTTCAAAAGAAATGGACTTGAGCGTACCCACCGTAACCAAGTTTATTGATGAAATGTGTGAAGACGGGTATATCAATGATTACGGCAAACTGGAGACAAGCGGCGGGCGCCATCCAAACTTATACGGACTTAATCCGGAATCCGGGTATTTTATCGGAGTGGATATTAAAAAATTCGCCATCAATATCGGACTTATCAACTTTAAAGGAGATATGATGGAGCTCAAAATGAATATCCCCTACACTTTTGAAAATTCAAAAGAAGGATTAAATGAATTATGCAAACTCATATCGAGTTTCATAAAAACACTTAGTATCGACAAAGAGAAAATATTAAATATCAATATGAACGTATCCGGTCGGGTCAATCCGGAATCCGGATATAGTTTCAGTCAATTCAATTTCGAAGAACGCCCGTTGGCAGATGTACTAACAGAAAAACTGGGCTACAAAGTAACCATAGACAATGACACCCGCGCCATGACCTACGGAGAGTATATGCAGGGCTGCGTAAAAGGAGAAAAAAATATCATATTCGTCAATATCAGTTGGGGATTGGGCATTGGCATCATCATCGATGGGAAAATATATACCGGAAAATCAGGTTTCTCCGGTGAATTCGGCCATGTAAGCGCTTATGAAAATGAAATCATCTGTCACTGTGGGAAAAAAGGATGCATTGAAACAGAGGCATCGGGATCGGCCTTGCACCGAATATTATTGGAACGTATCAAAAACGGAGAAAACTCAATCTTATCCAACCGCATATCATCGGAAGATCCGATCACTCTTGACGAAATCATTGCATCCGTCAACAAAGAAGACGTCCTCTGTATTGAAATAGTGGAAGAAATCGGCCAGAAGTTAGGGAAACAAATTGCCGGGCTTATCAATCTCTTCAATCCGGAATTGGTTATTATCGGTGGCACTTTATCGCTTACAGGAGACTATATCGCCCAACCGATAAAAACAGCCGTCCGCAAATACTCCCTCAACTTAGTAAACAAAGATTCGGCTATCCTCACTTCCAAACTGAAAGACAAAGCGGGAATTGTAGGAGCCTGCATGCTTGCACGAAGCAGAATGTTCGAAGATTAAATCTCGGACATCCGCTTCATAAAAGCCTTGATTCCCTCCTTATCGGCAACATCAGGCGCCCAAGGAGCCAGATTTTCAGGGATCAATGGAGCATAAGGCCCCTGCTTTATTTCATATATCACCGTATTGGGCTCAAGCACTATAATACAATGCCATATGCAAGGCGGAATTTCTATACCATACATGCCCTTATCCGGATTCAAATTCACTTTATCCGTAACATTACCTTCTTCATCAAACAGAATAGCAAGCAAACTACCTCGAAGAACGATATAAATCTCTTCTTTATCCGGGTTCTTATGACGATGGGGCGGCAAATACGTATCCGGCTCAAGTGCATTCAGCATACGATGAATCGGTGCATCCATTGACTCATGAAAATTGTAATTCATGCGCAGGCGCGGATTCTCTTTTGCCTGCCCGGATACATTATTCAGTAAAGAATCGGTAATTAATTTCATAGAATCCTCATTTCATTTTTTCAACAGAATCAGCGGTAACTACAACCAAAGCGGAACCTAACCCTACAATACGAAGCATCAGTTTGTCTTTTCCCTGATAATCGACCAGTTCTCCTTTCACACCTTTGAGCTGTCCATGAACAACTTGAACCATCACACCAGATGCCAATTCTTCTGTAAATTCAACAAGTTCATCTGTATTTTCTACCATACTGCGGAAAGTTTCCATCTGATCTTCCGGAATAGAAACATATCGCCCCTCTTCCCGAAGAAGAAAAGAAATCCCTTTTATACTTTTAATTCTGGTAACTTCGTCCATCGGCAAACGTACAAAGACGCATCCCGGAATAACCGGAACCATCACCTTCCTCTTACGATTATTCCATGAACGAACTATAGACTGAAGTGGTAAATAGCTCTCAATACCTGCTTTATCAAGCTGTTCTTTTACACTCTTCTCAGCCTTTACTGCTGTATACACAGCATACCAACAAGATGTTTTTTCTTCTATTTTCCTGTTTGTTGTTTCCATCCCTTTAATAAGTCTTTCACAAAAAGCATCCATCTTATCCAACCAATATCCGCCAAAAATAAATAAGAATCAAGATATTACCTAATAAATCCGGCTTCCAAAGTATCACCATTTATCATACTGTCACTTACACAATCATCAGTCCGCACTTTGCTTATTTGCAATAGCTGAACTGTCTGACTATATATATCATAAACAATAAATCTACGCATAAGATATTCAGATTAATCTTTTTGAGTCTTTTATAAACTGGTCACAAAGGTAATATATTATTTTCATAATATACATTTATTTTATTACTAAGTTTTAGAATTTGTATCAAAAGCCAGTTATAAGTCCCCTGACAACTTAGTAACTTTCGCATACAAAAGCCGTTTTTATAGGATATGCAGCAAGATTAAGATTCGAAATATCAAATATAT
>NZ_HF991108.1:17484-52174 GCF_000432295.1 Bacteroides sp. CAG:189 | reverse complement strand
GCCAAGGCTATTACCTTATAATAAAAATCACCAATCATCTTGCCTTTTATAAACGCTCTCATTTCAAATATGACAAATAGTTTCTTCAATATATTCTCTATCCACATCCATTTTTTCAATGCTATAGCTTTACAAATTCCATTCCATAACTGCTTATTTATCTCCAGAGAAATCCCATGCTACTATTCTTTTTTTAATAAGAGAATGCCAACTAACTGAAAGACAGAAACCAAAGAAAATAATAATCAAAAAAAAGAAGATTTCTTTTTGATTATTCGAATAAAGCTGTAATTTTGCATGCCGTAAACGGACAATGCCGCTATAGCTCAGTTGGTAGAGCAACGCATTCGTAACGCGTAGGTCGCCAGTTCAAGTCTGGCTAGCGGCTCTTTCATTAAGCACTGATTATTTTAATCGGTGCTTTTTGCTTAAATAGAATAATGTATTCAAAAAAAACACCTATAATCGTTATCTGAACAAGCGTACTAATTGCGATACCGGTAGTTTTTTCAAGTTAATCCTGTTTTAGTAAAAAACGCATCACAATCAGTTTTAGCCATGTCATGAGCCGAAAAAGGAATCAAAAAAAGAAAAAAGCCCAAAAACATTCCCAAATAGGATGTATTATTACTATCCTAGTTTTAATACCTGTTTTTTATGGTTTATACCTTTATTTTCAACAATCCGAAACGCTCCCCTCTTTTCCGGACAAGACAGTCAAAATTCCTGCTACATCCATTCGGCAGCCGATACCGACAGCCGAAGAGCTTACGATACCGCGAATGATTATTCCCAGAAAAGAACAAATCATCCACCATACCGGATATAGCGTATCATATAATGAAAATCTCCGCCTGCCTAACTGGGTCGCATATGAACTGACACGCCAAGAGACACAAGGCAATGCTAAAAGAACCGACCGTTTCATTACCGACCCTTCGGTAAAAGGTATCATTGCTACCAATGCCGATTACGCACGCTCAGGATATGACAAAGGACACATGGCGCCCGCAGCCGATATGAAATGGAGCAATACGGCAATGAAAGAATCATTTTACTTTAGCAATATGTGCCCGCAACACCCGGAACTGAACAGACGCAAATGGAAAGACCTGGAAGAAAAAATACGTGATTGGGCCATTACCGACAGTGCTATTATTATAATTTGCGGACCTATTATAGAAAAAACGCCACAGAAAATAGGAAAAAACAAGGTAACAGTTCCACAAAAATTCTTCAAAGTAATTTTATCACCTTTTACCACATCACCTAAAACCATTGGATTTCTATTCAAAAACGGACGTTCCGTATCCCCACTCGCCACTTACGCAGTATCAGTGGACAGTATTGAAACGCTGACGGGAATGGATTTCTTTGCCCCTCTGCCTGATGATTTGGAAAACAAAATAGAATCACAAGTGAATTGCGACCAGTGGGGACTTTAAATCCGGGCAATAACCCTAAAACGCATTTATACCAATAACATCATCGGCATTCAAAAGCAAATAATAGCTAAACACTCAAAAAACAGTCTCCACCAAGTCGCCTATTTAGTCGAATTCTTATTACCTTTGATGAGTTTTTATAATGTGAACGTCTTTTTATGGACAAGAAAAAGAAAAAAATCCTTATCAGCCTAACGGCTATCTTCTTTATAGTCTGCATAGCAGGAATCGGTACTTTTTATTACTACCTCCTGTATCCGCAATTTCATCCCGCTAAAACAGTTTATGTGTACGTAGACCGTGACGACACGGCAGACTCCATATATAATAAGGTGAAAGCAAAAGGACATCCCGGTAACCTTACCGGATTCCGTTGGATGGCAAAATATCGTGAATTAGAAAAAAACATCCACACCGGCCGCTATGCCATTCGTCCCGGAGAGAATGTATACCATGTTTACAGCCGGATATCCCGTGGTTATCAAGAGCCGGTCAACCTGACAATCGGCAGTGTAAGAACGCTCGACAGGCTGGCACATAACGTAGCCAAACAATTAATGATAGATTCTATCGAAATTGCAACTTTACTATTCGATTCCACTTTTCAGCAAAAAATGGGATATGACAAAGAAACAATGGCATGCATGTTTATTCCCGAAACTTACCAAGTATATTGGGATATGAGTGCCGACAGCTTCTTCGAGCGTATGCAAAAGGAACATAAAAGATTCTGGAATGACGAACGTCTTGCCAAAGCACAAGCTATAGGAATGACTCCGGAAGAAGTGTGCACGCTGGCATCCATCGTAGAAGAAGAGACAAATAATAATGGGGAAAAACCTATGGTGGCAGGATTATACATCAACCGGTTGCAAAGAGGCATGCCGCTTCAAGCAGATCCTACGATCAAATTTGCATTGCAAGACTTCGGATTAAGAAGAATCACCAACGAGAACCTACGGGTTGAATCTCCATACAATACTTATATAAATACCGGACTTCCTCCGGGACCGATCCGCATTCCTTCCACTAAAGGCATAGATAGCGTTCTTAATTATGCAAAACACAATTATATTTATATGTGTGCAAAAGAAGATTTTTCGGGTACCCACAATTTTGCATCCAATTATACCGACCATATGGCTAATGCCAGAAAATATTGGAAAGCATTGAACGAAAGAAAGATTTTTAAGTAATCCTGTAATAAAATGATCTTAAAAATGTATCTTTGCCCAAATAAATAATAGAACTGTGACTAACACTAATTAAAAAGATATATGAGCAAGCAACTCTTACTTGGCGATGAAGCCATTGCACAATCTGCATTGGATGCTGGGCTTTCAGGCGTTTATGCCTATCCGGGCACCCCTTCAACTGAGATAACGGAATATATCCAATCATCCCCCGTCACGAGTGAACGGAACATACACAGCCGTTGGGCTGCCAACGAAAAGACAGCAATGGAGGCTGCCTTGGGAATGTCATTCGTAGGTAAGCGGGCACTGGTTTGCATGAAACATGTAGGCATGAATGTAGCAGCCGACTGTTTTATCAATTCAGCAATCACCGGTGTAAAAGGCGGACTTATCGTTGTTGCAGCTGATGATCCCAGCATGCACTCCTCTCAAAACGAGCAAGACAGTCGTTTTTATGGTGATTTTTCATTGATTCCGATGTATGAGCCGAGCAATCAGCAAGAAGCTTATGACATGGTTTACAACGGATTCGAATTTTCCGAAAAGATCGGCGAACCATTATTGATGCGTATGGTTACCCGCCTGGCGCATTCCCGTTCCGGAGTAGAACGAAAAGCCCAAAAGCCGCAGAATGAAATATCTTTTGGAGAAGATCCGCGTCAATTTATTCTTTTACCGGGTAATGCACGCAAACGCTATAAAGCATTATTATCACGCCAGGACGAATTTATCAAAGCATCCGAAGAATCTCCCTATAACAAATATACCGACGGTCCGAACAAAAAGACAGGTATCGTAGCCTGTGGCATCGGATACAACTATCTAATGGAAAACTATCCGGAAGGCTGCGAATATCCGGTATTGAAAATAGGACAATATCCGCTACCCAAAAAGCAATTAATGCAATTAGTGGAGACTTGTGATGAAATTCTTGTTTTGGAAGACGGGCAACCGTTTGTAGAAAAACAATTGAAAGGGTATTTGGGTATCGGATTGAAAGTGAAAGGACGTCTTGACGGTACACTTTCACAAGACGGAGAATTAAATCCGGATTCCGTAGCACGTGCCGTAGGAAAAGAAAACAAATCCGAATTCAAAGTTCCGGGTATTGTAGAGATGCGCCCGCCCGCCCTATGCGAAGGTTGCGGCCATCGCGATATGTATACCACTCTGACTCAAGTACTAAAAGAAGAATATCCTACTCATAAAGTATTCAGTGACATCGGATGTTATACATTGGGAGCCAATGCGCCGTTCAATGCCATAAACTCCTGTGTCGATATGGGGGCATCCATTACGATGGCAAAAGGTGCTGCCGATGGAGGATTATATCCCGCCGTAGCCGTTATAGGCGATTCGACTTTTACCCACTCCGGAATGACCGGATTGCTGGACTGTGTTAATGAAAATTCAGATGTTACCATTGTTATTTCCGACAATGAAACAACAGCTATGACAGGTGGCCAAGATTCTGCCGGTACAGGACGTATCGAAGCAATCTGTACCGGACTCGGAGTAGATCCTGCACATATCCGTGTAGTAGTTCCCTTAAAGAAGAACTACGATGAAATGAAACGGATAATACGTGAAGAACTTGATTATCACGGTGTATCCGTTATTATCCCCCGCAGGGAATGTATACAAACATTAGCACGTAAAAAAAGAAGTAAATAAGCCATGAAAAAAGATATTATACTATCAGGAGTAGGCGGGCAAGGTATCCTGTCAATCGCCACAGTCATCGGCAAAGCAGCCTTGAAAGACGGACTTTATATGAAACAGGCAGAAGTACACGGGATGAGTCAACGTGGTGGAGACGTACAGTCTAACCTGCGCATCAGTGACCAACCTATCGCTTCAGACTTGATACCATCGGGAAAATGTGACCTGATCATATCCTTAGAACCCATGGAAGGATTACGGTATCTTCCCTATCTCAGTCCGGAGGGATGGCTGGTGACCAACGAAACGCCGTTTATCAATATTCCAAATTATCCGGCAGAAGAAAAAGTACTGGAAGAGATTAACAAACTGCCTCATAAAGTGGTCTTGAATGTGGACAAAGTAGCTAAAGAAGCAGGATCGGCACGTGTCGCCAATATTGTTCTATTAGGAGCCACTATCCCATTCTTAGGAATAGATTACACAAAGATACAGGATAGCATCCGTGAAATATTCCAGCGCAAAGGGGATGCTATTGTAGAAATGAACCTCAAAGCGTTGGCAGCCGGAAAAGACATAGCAGAAAAATTAATGTAATCATGTGTATCCTGCCGATATGTCAATCGGCATAACAACTGTTCAAAACATACAATTGGCATATCGGCAGGACAGCACATTGAATAATTGTTCAAACCATGAATACAAGATACTGGGAAGAAGAAATAGAAACGATGAGTCGTGAAGAACTAAAAGAATTGCAATTACAACGACTCCGTAAAACAATTTCCATAGCAGCAAACGCTCCTTATTATAAGGAGGTTTTTGCCAAACACGGCATTACCGCCGACTCCATCCGGTCACTGGAAGATATTCGTCAAATACCATTCACAACCAAAGCGGATATGCGTGCCCATTATCCTTTCGGCCTCGTAGCCGGTGATATGAAAAATGACGGAGTACGAATCCATTCATCCAGCGGCACAACCGGTAATCCAACTGTCATAGTACACTCACAGCATGATCTTGACTCATGGGCAAACTTGGTGGCACGATGCCTTTACATGGTTGGAATCCGTAAAACCGATGTATTTCAGAACAGCTCCGGATATGGAATGTTTACAGGAGGATTAGGATTTCAATACGGTGCCGAACGGTTAGGAGCATTGACCGTACCTGCTGCTGCCGGTAACAGTAAACGTCAGATAAAATTCATCAATGATTTTAAGACGACTGCCTTACACGCAATCCCCAGCTATGCCATACGCTTGGCAGAAGTATTCCAGGAAGAGGGTATGGATCCGGCAGGCACCACCCTAAAAACCCTTGTCATCGGAGCAGAACCGCACACCGATGAACAAAGAAAAAAAATAGAACGCATGTTGGGAGTGAAAGCCTATAACAGCTTTGGAATGACAGAAATGAACGGCCCGGGAGTAGCCTTCGAATGTACCGAACAAAATGGTATGCACTTTTGGGAAGATTGCTATTACGTAGAAATTATCGACCCGGAAACCGGTGAACCTGTCCCCGAAGGAGAAATAGGAGAACTGGTACTGACCACACTCGACCGAGACATGATGCCCCTGATTCGCTACCGGACGCGCGATCTTACACGTATTCTTCCGGGCAAATGTCCTTGCGGGCGTACTCACTTGCGTATAGACCGAATCAAAGGACGCAGCGATGATATGTTCATCATCAAAGGGGTTAATATTTTCCCAATGCAAGTCGAAAAAATATTGGTGCAATTCCCAGAATTAGGCAGCAATTACCTTATTACCCTGGAAACCGTCAATAATCAGGATGAAATGGTCGTTGAGGTAGAGTTAAGCGATCTTTCCACTGACAACTATATTGAGCTGGAACGTATTCGTAAGGAGATTACCCGCCAATTGAAAGATGAAATATTAGTAACACCTAAACTGAAATTGGTTAAAAAGGGCTCTTTACCACAAAGCGAAGGAAAAGCAGTACGAGTAAAGGACTTGAGAGATAACAAATAATTCAATATAATTATATGTCTAATGCGCCAATTAAGAAAATTGTTTCTTCAGTTGGCGCATTCGTACATCCACTTTAATCATACCTTATGCAACTATTAAAAAAAAGAATCCTGCAAGATGGAAGATGCTTCGAGGGAGGCATTCTGAAAGTAGACAGTTTTATAAACCATCAAATGGATCCCGTACTGATGAAATCTATCGGAGTAGAATTCGTACGCCTTTTTGCAGGAACCAATGTCAATAAGATTATGACGATAGAAGCCAGTGGTATCGCTCCGGCCATTATGACCGGTTATCTGATGGATTTACCGGTGGTATTTGCCAAAAAGAAATCTCCTAAAACCATACAGAACGCATTAAGTACCACAGTTCATTCTTTCACCAAAGACCGTGATTATGAAGTTGTCATCAGTAGTGATTTTCTAACCCCCGAAGACAACATTCTTTTCGTTGATGACTTTCTGGCATATGGAAACGCCGCCTTAGGTGTTTTAGACTTGATCAAGCAATCCGGAGCTAACCTGGTAGGAATGGGGTTCATTATAGAGAAAGCCTTTCAAAACGGGCGTAAAACACTCGAAGAAAGAGGTGTACGCGTAGAAAGTCTCGCCATTATAGAAGATTTATCCAATTGCCAGATTAAAATAAGATAGCTTCTTCTATTTTTCATTCGGATTAAAATATTGTCCTTTTTTCCCCGTCACGCTCCCGTATTGTACAGCATTTTGGGGACAGATATGATAACAGGCCAAACAAGAAGTACAATCTGTTCCCCAAACAGGTTTCCATCCTACCATTACAATATTGTTCATAGGACAAGCTTTTTCACAACGTTTGCAAGCTATACAAGCATCTGTGGTATGAAACTTCCTCGCAGATATCCCCCATTTTGTGAAAAACGGATTAATTATCTTCGTTTTTATAAAAGGGAAACTACCTTCATGGCATTGAAACACCTCTTTTCCTTCTTCCAACATACTGCCTATTTCTGCCAATTTTGGAATCGCATCAGTCAGTTTCCGTTCTTCAATCTCTTTAGAGTCCACATCAAACCCCGGGAGTAATACATAATTATTAGGCATAATAACAGAAAATCCGGCATCACATTTCCATCCCCTTCTTGATACAGCATTGCAAAACACCTGCTGAGTCAATCCGGTGTCATCCCCGCAAGAACATACAAAAAAAAGATACTGCTTATCATAGCGCTGAAGATTCAGTTGTTCTATAAACTGCAACACAATGGGAGGAGGCCCCCAGGAATACACAGGAAACACAAAGCCGATTTTTTCTTTATCAGCCATTTCATAATCAAATATCGCGTTTCGCATTGTTTCCGGAATAAATATCAATTGCTCCTTAAGCCTGTCAGCAAGCTGTTCTGCAATCCATTTAGAGTTTCCTGTACCCGAGAAATAAAAAATCATAATTGAGATTCTTTTAATAAATCAATATAAAAAGAAGGGCGGTAGTCTTCGAATGATTACCGTCCTTCTCCGTTATAAAAAAGCCGCACCGACGATGTGATGAAACTCTGATAGAACAAGATTTGAGTGCTCGCCCCCTTTGTAATCCACCGGCTAAAAGCTGTCCCGAAAGATGTGGCCCGCCATTGAGAGCAGAAGCGTTCTCGGTATATCAGATTAATTTGAAGAGTTTCCCGATCAAGTCGATACGGCTAATACTTTAACTACACAAATGTAGTAACTTTGTATGAGATAAACAAGAAAAATATAGAATTTGTTTATTCTAAAAGCCACTTTTTATAGCTTGAAAATTCTTTAGTAATAATAAAAATGCCGATCACTTTTCAGTAATCGGCATCTATTATTCTTAAACTGTGCAACTTAAGCCGCTTTAGCTTTAGCAACTACAGCTTTGAAAGCTTCCGGATGATTCATTGCTAAATCAGCCAAAACCTTACGGTTTATTTCGATACCGGCTTTATGCAAGCCACCCATCAATTTAGAATATGACATTCCTTCAAGGCGTGCAGCTGCATTGATACGTTGTATCCAAAGAGCGCGAAAGTTTCTTTTCTTGTTTCTACGGTCACGGAACGCGTATGTCAAACCCTTCTCCCAAGTGTTTTTAGCTACGGTCCAAACATTTTTTCTTGCACCAAAGTAACCTCTGGTCAATTTCAAAATTTTCTTTCTTCTTGCTTTTGAAGCAACATGATTTACTGATCTTGGCATAGTTTTACTCTTTTTTGAATGTTAGCGCCGTTACTTCACGTAGCGAACTTAAAGCTAATGCATTCGGTTAATACTTTAATAATACTTTTACGCTTTTGATTACTTCATAGCTAAGAGTTCCTTAACCTGGCTTACATTTGTTGTATCAACAGTTGTAGAGTAGCACAGATTTCTCTTTCTCTTTTTAGTTTTCTTAGTCAAAATATGACTATGAAAAGCGTGCTTTCTTTTGATTTTACCTGTTCCGGTAAGAGTAAATCTCTTTTTAGAACCGGAGTTAGTCTTCATCTTTGGCATCTTACTTGATTTTAAATTATTAAATTATATGGCAACGCACTATACCTGCGCGTTACGCATTTCTGTCTTATTCTTCTGCTGCCTTATCCGCAGGCTTTGGAGCTGCAGGCTTCGGTGCAGCCGGCTTTTTGGGAGTGCCTTCTTTCTTTTTCGGAGAAAGCTGGATAGTCATACGCTTACCCTCTAAAACAGGCATTTGATCTACTTTTGCGTAATCTTCCAAATCATTGGCAAAACGCAACAACAGCACTTCACCCTGTTCTTTAAAAAGAATGGAACGCCCTTTAAAGAAAACATAAGCTTTCACTTTGTCCCCGTCTTCAAGAAACCCTTTAGCATGTTTCAACTTAAAGTTGTAATCATGATCATCCGTTTGAGGTCCGAAACGTATTTCCTTTACGTTCACTTTCACCTGTTTCGCTTTTTGTTCTTTCTGACGTTTCTTTAGTTGATAAAGAAATTTTGAATAGTCAATAATACGGCAAACCGGGGGTTGTGCATTAGGGGAAATTTCTACGAGGTCTAACCCTTTTTCTTCCGCCATTTTTAATGCCTGGGAAATAGGATATACCATAGGTTCCACTTCGTCGCTTACAATGCGAACTTCCTTGGCGCGAATCTGCTCATTGATTCTGTACTGCCCTTTTAAGCTGTCATTCTTCATCAAATAACCTTTACTTCCGAATTGTTTTTTATTGTCTACCAAAATTTGTTTATTTATTAATTGGGCGCAAAGTTACCATTTATTTATCATATTTTGAACTTCTTCGTTCAAAATTTTAGCAAAATCTTCAAATTTCATGGTACCTTTATCACCTTCGCCTTGTCTACGAACTGAAACTTCTCCATTTTCTGCCTCTTTCTCACCGACAATCAGCATATAAGGAATACGTTTCATCTCATTATCACGTATCTTACGGCCGATCTTTTCGTTACGATCGTCAACGATCGCACGAATTTCATGTGTCTTCAGATACATTTTCACCTGTTCGGCATAATCATTGAATTTTTCACTGATCGGCAGGATAGCAACCTGGTCCGGAGTTAACCACAATGGGAATTTACCTGCAGTATGCTCTATCAACACTGCTACAAAACGCTCCATTGACCCGAACGGTGCACGGTGAATCATCACCGGACGATGTTTCTGGTTATCAGAACCCATATATTCAAGTTCAAAACGTTCCGGTAAATTATAATCCACTTGAATCGTTCCCAACTGCCAACGACGGCCAATGGCATCTTTCACCATAAAATCAAGTTTCGGGCCATAGAAAGCAGCTTCGCCATATTCTATCTTCGCCTTCAAGCCTTTTTCTTCACAAGCTTCAATAATAGCCTGCTCTGCCTTTTCCCAGTTTTCATCGCTACCGATGTACTTTTCGTGATTCACTTTGTCACGCAAGGATATCTGTGCCTCAAAATTAGTGAAATCCATGGAACGGAACACGATCGAAATAATATCCATCACCCGAAGGAATTCACCCTTCACCTGATCGGGACGACAAAAAATATGCGCATCATCCTGTGTAAAGCTACGTACACGGGTCAAGCCGTGAAGCTCGCCGCTTTGTTCATAACGGCACACCGTACCGAACTCAGCAATACGCAAAGGCAGATCCTTGTAAGATCTTGGGAAGTTCTTATAGATTTCGCAGTGATGCGGACAGTTCATCGGTTTCAGGAAATACTCCTCTCCTTCTTCCGGAGTATGGATCGGCTGGAAAGCATCCTTACCGTATTTAGCATAGTGACCGGAAGTTACATACAATAACTTATTGCCGATAGGCGGAGTTATTACCTCCTGATAATCATAACGGGTCTGAATGCGGCGCAAGAATTCCTGTAAACGCAAACGAAGCGCTGTTCCCTTCGGCAACCACATCGGCAAACCTTTTCCTACTGTTTCGGAGAACATAAAGAGTTGCATTTCCTTACCAATCTTACGATGGTCGCGCTTCTTTGCTTCCTCCAGCAATACCAGATATTCATCCAGCATTTTCTTTTTCGGGAAAGTAATACCATAAATACGAGTCAGCATCTTACGATCTTCATGACCACGCCAGTAAGCGCCTGCTACAGAAGTCAGCTTTATGGCTTTGATAGGTGCTGTCGTCATTAAGTGAGGGCCACGACAAAGATCGGTAAACGCCCCTTGTGTATAAGTAGTGATATGTCCGTCTTCCAATTCAGAGATCAACTCGCATTTATAAGTTTCGCCACGGTCACCAAACATTTTCAAAGCATCGTTTTTAGCGATGTCTGCACGAACTACGGCCTCTTTCTTAGCTGCCAGTTCAGCCATCCTGGCTTCTATGGCAGGCAGATCGGATTCCTTAATGATCGCTTCTCCCGGATCGACATCGTAGTAAAATCCATTCTCAATAGCCGGTCCGATACCAAATTGTATCCCCGGATAAAGTTCCTGCAATGCTTCGGCCAGCAAGTGGGCACTTGTATGCCAGAAAGCATGTTTACCTTCCTCGTCCTCCCATTTATAAAGCACAATAGAGGCATCCTCATTGATAGGACGGCCTAAATCATAAATCTCACCATTCACGCCACAAGCCAGTACATCCTGAGCCAGACGCGAACTGATACTTTCTGCAATCTGCAGACCGTTCACTCCTTCGCTATATTCACGAACAGAGCCATCGGGAAATGTTATCTTTATCATAATGTGATGTTATATTTTTCTTTTTAGCACGCAAAAATAACTAATTCTTTTTGAGTTTTCTATTATTTATCAAAAAAATGTTATTCGCCCTGATCGGTGAAGCGCTTGATTATATTGTATGCCGAAACAATTCCCAACTCTCCGGCCTTACTCAAATCGGTGATACCTTGTTTATTATTCCCAAGGAATATATGGGTCAGCCCACGGTTAAAGTAAGCGTCGGCAAAATCATGATTCAAGTCAATAGCCTTGTCATAATCAACCAATGCAGCCCTGTAGTCTTTCAACATGGCCAACACATTGGCACGATTATAGTATGCATATACAAAGTCCGGAGCCAATGCAATAACTTTATCCAAATCGGCTTTCACAACATCATAATCTATTGCACCAATTTCCTTCGAGCCATCCCCGCCTTGTTTTGCATTTGCAGCCTCCTCTGCTTTCTGATACTCCAACTGCTTACAACGTACTAAAGACCGCATAAAGTAAGCCGGGAAAAATTTATCGTCAAGTAAGATAGCCTGCGTCAAATCATCCATTGAGCTCGCAAAGTCCTGTACCAGATAAAAATCGAGTGCACGGGCAAAACGCTTCGCAGCACTTTTCTCATCTTCCACAATTGCCGATGTATGTGCATCGATCAAGGCAAAATGGAATTTAACCTGCTCTTCTGTCAGTGGCGCTTCCATATTAGTTATACGCAAACGTTTTGGAAAGATCCCCGACTGGTTCAATTCATCAATAAACGTATGATAATTCACAGAGCGTTTTACATCGCTCATCTTTTCATAATAAGTAAGTGCAAACAACGGTTCCGGCTTAATCGTCACGTTACGATCCTGTACCCGTCCCCTATAATCGCTCTTGTATTGACGTTCCTGTTCGGAATCGTCGGCAATTACTATCTTCCGATAGTTATTCATATTCTTATCCGACTTTTTACGTGTCTTGCCTTCATCCTCCTCATTATCATCCTCCTTATTTTGATCATTCTGTGCCACATCATTTTTCGAAACGCCATTCTGACGATCCAACTGCGCTTTCATTACCTTAAACTCATCCGCCTCGGCTCCTTTACGGTCTCCAATTTTTTTACGCGCTTCAGCACGCTGGTAATAACCGGCCAAGAAGTTAGGATATTGGTTGATCACAGTCGTATAGTCTTCTATCGCCCCCCGATAATCTCCGGTCTGCGCACGTAGCAAACCTCTATTAAATGTAGCCATCATGTTATCGGGCTCCATCTCGAGCACAAAGTTGAAATCTTCAATCGCACGATTATCATCACCTACTTGAGCACGCAACAGACCACGGTTATAATGTCCGATAAAGTTATTAGGATCAATATTATCTGCAGAACGAAATCAAAGTCTTCTATTGCACGGTTATCATCACCCACCTGAGCACGGAGCAAGCCACGGTTATAGTGTCCGAGGAAGTTATTCGGATCAATATCCAATGCCAGATCATAATCACTCATGGCACCTCTCAAATTATTCTGATGAAAACGGGCCAACGCACGATTTATATAATTTCCGGCATTCCGTGCACTCAGGCGAATAGCTTGATTAAAGTCCGCTTCCGCCTCGGCATACTTGGATTGTTGCAATTGGACAATTGCCCGGGAAGACCATGCATCCGGATCGTATTTATCCAATTCGATAGCCGTATTGAAATCTTTTAACGCCCTAATAGTGTCTTGTTGTTTCAGTGCAACCTCTCCCCGCATCAGATAAGCGCGTGTATATTTAGGAGAGATTGTAAGCAGCTTTTCCAAATCATCTTCCGCAGCCTTGTAATCTTTCTTTTGAATATGGCACAAGGTCAGATTATGCCAAAGTGTAATATTCTCCGGCGCGTAATGCAAAGCTTTTTTATAATCTTCAATCGCCCCATCGTATTTATTTTGACGAATACGTGCCAAGCCACGAATCTGATAAGCCCCCACTACAAAAGGATTACGTTCGATCGCTTTATCACAATCAGCTTCCGCACCTTGAAAATCATCCAGATTTATTTTTGCCAATCCCCTGAAAAAATAAGGTTCATACAGATAAGGCTTTGCATTAATCACCTGGTTAAAATATTGAATAGAAAGCACATAATCCTCAAAATAAAGAGCATTACGGGCTATCATCATTACCCGTTCCGTATTTATCTGAGCACATACCAGTGTAGGTAGCAGCAGAAGAGCTACTAATATCTTTTTTATCATTGGCTTTTGAATATACTTAATAAATGAAACAAAAGTAATGCTTTTCGTCTATTATACAGGGATATCAGATAACTTTTTATATTTTTTGAGCATTTGATGCGACATAAAAACTACTTCAATATGAATTTAAAACAAACTCTCTACTTGTCAATATGACAAGTAGAGGCAAACTGCATTTTTTCGAGTTTGCAATACAAGAAGATTTCAAGGAAAGCAGTATATCAAGACAAACCACTGTATACCAACCATATAAACAAGAATTTCCTAAAGAAGAAGGGTATGTTTTCTCTAATACAAGAAAGCGTTATTAAGACTGTGTTAAATAGTATTCTTTGGCAATAAGAATACTATTTCCTGCACTTAAAGAATTAATGTTTTATCGGGAGGAAACCGTACTTCGGAAAAATCAATTAACAATGTTAAATAATTATCCTGCCAAAACGGATTTAGTAATGCTTTAAAAATAATCTGGCACCTATTGTTCCGGTTTGATCGGATCCTTTCATTTTGGAAGTTTCCTCTAAAGGACGTTTTTGTCCATCGGGATATATTATTCACATAGAATCCCCCCCCTTCACCGGCTTCACCTTTTTTGATCAAACTCCCTATTCATCGGTAATACAGGGTGAAGGCACGCTCCTGTTTCCCGATAATGGTGTTTGCCGCCCGTATGCCCGATACTCACCACCCGTATGCTCGGTGTTCATCGCCCGTATACCCAATACTTGGGAGACATTTGCACAGAGACAGAAAAACGACAACCGCCCTTCACCCAGTATTGCCGATGAACAAAGCAGTGAAGCAAAAAAGGTGAAGGCGGTGAAAGGGATGAAAAATATACAGAAGAGACATTCTGAAGAATAAAAAACATTCACCGGAAAAAAGATGCTACATCTTTTTTTGAAACCTGCACATCTTTCCGTTGAAACCTGTTACATCTTTTTCGGAGAGATGCTACGTCTTTCTTTGAAAGGCGCTATGTCTTTTTGAAAGAGATGCTACGTCTTTTTCAAGCAGGCAGGAGTTACATTGATGTGAAGTATATGGGTTGGATTGACGCTCTGTCACAACTTACCTTTTCACGATTACTTAGAAACCGTTTCAATTTTTATAATATTTCTTTTTTGTTTCTTGATCAATAAACAGAATATCTGCCCACCAAATAAGTCTACATACAGTATTATTTTATTTGCTTCATTTTATAAGAGCTGCGAGCCTTTCCTTTCAGCATGGTATTTAATTTACCCTTTATCATTTGCTTGCGAAGCGGCGAAATATGGTCAATGAACATTTTTCCATCCAAATGATCAAATTCGTGCTGCATCACACGTGCAAGATATCCTTCGACCACTTCATCATGCTCCACAAAATTTTCATCCATATACTTCACGTGAATCCGATTCCCTCTTTTCACCGTTTCATGAATACCCGGCAGACTGAGACAACCTTCTTCCATTGCCACTTCCTCGCCACCGACTTCAAGAATGTGCGGATTAATGTATGCCCGGTTAAAATCTTTAAATTCAGGGAACTCATCCGACAGAGGATCCAACGTAATTGTCACCACCCGGATAGGAAGTCCGATTTGAGGTGCCGCAAGTCCCACACCATCCGCATGCACCATCGTCTCAAACATATTTTCAATCAGTTTCTTTAATTCCGGATAATCAGGGGTAATGTCTTCGGCCACTTTTCTCAATACAGGTTGGCCGTATGTGTAAATTGGTAAAATCATATTTTACTATTGCTATTTTATTATATTATTCTCTATATTAAAAACGTTTACTTTCAAGATATGTTTGCAAAATAATGGTAGCACTGATTTCATCAACCAAGGCCTTATTTTGCCGATCTTTTTTCTTTAATCCGGCCTCCAACATGGTACGATGTGCCAGCACAGAAGTGAAACGTTCATCCACAAATTCAACAGGGATTTCCGGCAGTCTTTTCTTTAGAGAACGGACAAACGGATCAATATACTTCATACTCTCGGATGCTTCATTATTCATCTGTTTAGGCAGACCTACAAGAATACGCTCTACCGGTTCTTTTTGTACATAACCGGTTATAAAATCCAATAATTCATGCGTAGGTACAGTAGTTAAACCGTTTGCAATGATCTGCATCGCATCACTGACAGCTACTCCCGTACGCTTCCTACCATAGTCTATTGCTAATATTCTACTCATAATTGGGGACAAAAATACAATTATTATTTTGATTATAACCCATTGCCATACAAAAAAAGGATGCCTATTTACAGACATCCTTTCCCTTAAAATTCAGAGCAAAGCTCTGTTAATCCATATTTTATTCCAGAATTACTACACGATTCAAGAAATCTTTGCCGAACATATTAGCAGTACCACCATAGCCAATGAGTTCCATTTGTTTTTCACTAACTCCCTCATTCACAAGAGCATCATAAACTGCTTGAGCACGTTTTTCAGACAACTCTTTATTCCATTTTGCACTACCGGTTGCACTGTCACAATATCCTGCGATTTTGTACTTCTTATCAGGATTGGCCTTCATCAATTTAGCAGCCAACTGAATGTTGACCTTTCCGTAATCGTCGATCTTAGCACTGCCTATCTTAAAGAAAACAGCACGCGGACCAGCAACTTCAACTTCTTTCACAACCTCCTGAACAACAGGCTTAGCATTTGCCATCGCGTTTTTAGTATCAGCCAAATCGCTCTGAGCTTTGGCTAATTCATCGCGATACTTGTTCAACTCATCGTTAATAGCATTCTGATCGACTTTAGAACTGCAAGAAACAAACTTCTTGCCGCCAAATGTATAAGTAGCACCGGCTGTCAGATGAAGGTAACCGTCGGTGTTACCACTGCTATATGCACCCAAAACAGAAGGAGTAACCTGTCCGCGAGCTTCTACGTCGATGGCCCATTTCGGATTGATATTGAACTTAGCACCTAAACCAAGACTGGCACCAACTAAACAACGAAGTTCATGACCGGTAGGTCTTGTACGATCATAATCCAACTCTTTCTTGATAACCGTATGTCCGTCTTCCACCGTCTTATGTTCCGAATAAACGACATCCCAATGGCAATAGTTTTTCACTACATTCATAGAAGGACCGGCAAAAAAGTTCAATTCAAATACGCGCCCCGGTTTATAGCCACAGAACAAGTTTGTCAGGTTCAAAGTACCATCCAAATTGATACCAATGTAGTTTTCTTTTCTTTCCACTTTCGGCGCATTCAAACTCTCAAACGGATAATTTGTTTCCATCTTCGAGCTCCATCCGTATACTTGGCCACGGAATCCCCAGATAGGATTAATCAATTTTCCAATTGACAGATTCACCAGAGGGGTAATAGACTTCCCGAATTTAGTATCCGGATTCGTTGTAGCCTGCACTCCACCTCCTACACTGATATAGATATTATCCTTCCAGCTCTCGCTGTAGTATTTATCTTTAGTCTGTGCAGAAACAGCAGTTGCAGTTCCAGCTAACAACAGAGATAATATTACTAATTTACTATTCATTTTTTCTCTTTATTAATAAATTCAACTCTTCTTATTCATATCCGCTCTTTACCATCATTTCATTTCAGACAAAATCTGAACATCAATCCGCCGGTGAGGTATTTCATTCTCTGCAGCTCCACCTGTGCATGCAAATGATTAAAAAGCAAATAAGTGGCTCCCATCGCAAAATCTTTGGAATCGTATTCGGCTATCAATCGTAGCTGCGGATGAAAAGACGGATTATAACTAATTCCGGCAGCCACACCATTCAATTTATAATCTTTTCTTCGATTATATAAATAAGAAAGGTGTATCCCTATCGTCTCTTTTCCTATATCCACATGCTTGGAAGCGGCAATATAGAAACGACTGTAATATCCGTTCCCCCGTTCTGAAGCAATTACATCTCCCGAGGATGTAAATGGATCAGAAGTTCCCAACACGACGGCAGGTGTATATTTCCAAAACTGTCCTTCTTTCAATGCTCGCAAACGAACCGAAAAATACCGGTCCTGATTCGTAAAGCCTGTATAACCATAAGGCTTCAGCCCCAATGCTTCCGCTTTGAAAAGCGTACAAGTATAGGCAACTTCCAACCATGGCATAATGGTTACATTCAGGTAATAATTGTACGTATGGTAATACCACGTAGGAGGAGTTATCTCCTTATTTAAAAAATTAGCACCCAACATTACTGTCTTATCCTTTTGCATTTCCGCTGAAGGGGCATGCAGCAATCCTGTAGTACCATAGGTCAATTGAGCCGAAAGCATAAATGTACAGCACAAGCATACCAAAGTGGTTATGATTCGTTTTAGCATTTATTTCTACTTTATTATTTATACTTTCGGTTCAAAAATCAGTATATCTTATTATTCGCCTACAATGATACCGCCTCCGGCATTCAAATCATTGCCATGACCATGACTGTGACCGATATGTGTCATGTCTTTCTCCAAAGTAACCACTTTCAAGTATTCAACTGTAAGAACATTGAATTGGATCTGAATATTGTTTACAGTAACAGTACAAGGTTTTGTAACTTCTTTAGTTTCAACAGAAACAGAGTTCAACAGAGTAAATGCCGGAACTTTAATATCTCCTTCAAGCGTTACCGTTTCAAACTCCTTCTTAACGTCTGCATAAGCATCCTGAATAGCGGTAAGCACTACATTCTGCGCATTCTCATTAGAAGAGAATTTCTGTTTCACTTCTGCTACTAACTGATCATAATTCTCATATTTAACACCCGCTTTCAAACCAGTACAAGTCACATGAACATCAATTTCTACATCATTATTATTCATGCGTCCTACAGGGAATGAAGTATAATCACTCTTCACAACTCCTGATTCTTCTGAGATACCTAAATCAATAGCTGCGCGGAATTTAGAGAAGTGCTCAATATTCATCGTGTAAACACCACCTGACAGTTTAACCCCCTTATCACCCTTCGGATCAAGAGACCATACTCCGTCAGTTCCTTCATATTCCAGATTAAGATCACCCAACTGACCGTTATAATCATCAGCAAAGCTAATAAGCAACGGATTTCCAGCAAATGCCAGGCCATCAGGCAAACCGATATAGCTACGAATTGACAATGGCGTAGTTCCTGTTTTATCATTATCGCCCGGAGCAGCTTCATCAGCCAAGTTTCTAACCAAAATCAGAGTTGCATCTGCCGGAGTAATCACTGTATTTTCTTTCAAAGTAACAGTAGTACCGTCGGCCATAATATTAGATACAGTCTCAAGCACCTTACCATTTGAATCAACATCCGGTATTATTGTACCTGTAGCGCCCTCACCGGCTTCGATCACCTCTTTACCATTCTCAACCTTACATGGGTAAGATAAAACCTGATAATAAGCAGTAACATCCGTTATGGTAACTTTTCCCTTTGCTGCAATCACTCCGGTAGCTGTCGAGTTAACCACTTCCGAATAAATGGTATAAGAAGAAGCAGCATCTTTTTCAACTGTAAAATCAAAATTAGAACTATTATAAACAGGCTGAATATTAGCGCCTTCCAGTCTTATTACTTGTGATTCAGCCAAAACTCCATATTTATCTACAGTTGCACCGTAAATTCTAACATATTCAATTTCCGGCTTTTCTTCTTTTACCATTTCAATATCGATCACACGATATACTTTATCACCGGCCTTGCCATATACCACTTCCAAAGCTACTTTGACTTCTGCCTTCTGATATCCGGTTGCAGTTGCAGTAACAGTATAAATACCTGCATCATAAGAAGCCTGAATTGCAGCACCATTTATTTTCACCTCGGCAGTTACCGGAAGTTTCGTATCTGCATCAACTACGTTTACATCCAATACATAAGGCAATTTTACAGTAGCCTCTTCACCTATTTCAGTAAATACCAATATACAATCGTAATTTCCACCATCTGCATTAATCTCAGCCGATTTAATTTCAGTAGCCCCTTTTTTAGCACCAACCTGATAAGTCACATCAGCCTTTTCCACAGTAAAGCGGAATTCACTGGCAGCAGAAATAGTTTTTGCAACCTGTCCATCTGCATACAATACAATTTCGTCAGCCTCAAGCGCCTTACCGTTTTTATCTGTTACCGCACCGGAAATATTGATATAAACAGGTTCCGTAATAGTAACCGGTTCAACCAACAGTACAATAGCCTTGCTGATTACATTATTTTCACCTTTTTCTACCTGCATAGCCGGAAGGCTCACAACTGTTGCACTTGAATAATACTTATCATTAGCAGCAGTTTTCACAAGATATTCACCTGCTGCATATTTACCCTCACTATTCGCTGCAGGAGTTACTTCGGGAGTAATACCTTCAATAACTGCTCCTGTCTGTGCATCCTTCACAGCAAATGTAAGATCATATACAACGTCTACATATTCTTTTGCAGGAATATCCTTTTTCATAACAACCGACAGAGGATATACTACAGTTTGCCCATCTTCTATTTTAGCAACAGATACAGTTCTTTTAGCATCTTTATATCCTTCAGCTTTGAAAATCAAATTCACCACTTTCTCACTCTCAGTAAATTTGCTGATTTTTACAGCATACGAACCGTCACCTAAGATAGTAGCAGTACCAACATTTGTTTCAACTGCTGTTAAGTTAACACCATCACCCGTTTCAATATCTGTGACAGATCCTGAAATTGTATAAGCAGCATCCGGTAGTGTAACAGTTTCGCCGGGCTTACTGGCATCCAGTCCGTCCTCTTTGTAACATCCGGTCATTAACGCCCCGGACAAAGCTAAAGTGAGTAGCGCTATCCTTGCACTCACAACACCTAAAAAACTTTTCTTTTTCATCTCAATAAAATTAAAAATTTAGTAATTCTGATTTAATAAAATATGGATTAAAACTATTTGCTTGCATAATGTTAGCTCCCGGATTCGCCCGGTATCCCTGATAATAATATCGTTCATTCCCCGCATTATACGCTATTCCCATATTCTTTGAAGGCGTAACACGCGGAATATATCCCTTTCTTTTATATCTGTAAGGCGGCAAAGCTATTTGAAAACGAAAACCACCATTTGCTTTTACGCCATCTGCTTTCATGGCATAAAACCCGATAGAGGCATAACGGAAATGTCTGATCACATCCAACCGTATGCCTTTTTCACCTAATAAATATTGTTCAGCCTTTAATGTGGTCTGAACGTTGTATTCCGGCCAATAAAAACTCCCACCGACACTCCACGTCACCCTCCGCTTGGTGCCGTATATCAATTCAAAGCCATCCCAATAATAAGCTGCAGTTACCCCCAACCTACCCTCTACACTGAAACGTTCGTTTTTAAATGGATGAAACAATTTTAAATCCGCTCCATATCGCCCAGCATTGAAAGTACCTACCTCCAACGTGCCCCATATATTATAAGGCAACCGTACCGTTTGCTGTAGTGTCAGAAACCCCGGATGGATTTTCCCCAACCGATCACCATAACCATCATTGTATACCGGAAACACCATCTGAGCCGTTAATTTCATCCCTTTCCAAAAAGAAACTTCAATAGCTGGTGATAAATTGAACAAAACTTGGTATATTTGCGTTAATACTAAGTTTTTCAATGACAATTCGGGATAGACCACAACATCTACCTTAAATAGAGAACTATTCAAGCCATTACCTTTGATTAGTTTCCTCCAGTTATCTCCAAGATTATAGCTCACTACCCAATCCTGGCGATTGACTTCGGGGATACTGTCACCGATAACGGGTTGATAATAAAGAGAAATTTGAGGTACATTATTGTCAAGTATAATTATTCGACATGGCTTTTTCTCCGGTAAACCCATCCTTTGAACAACATCAACAGCTTTACCGAGTCCTACCCCATTTAAACGATATGCAGCATTTTCCATAACATACACACGTTCTTTATCGTTCTCATGCCAACCCACGTTTTCAAATCCCATACCAACTAATACATCAACAGTCTCTTCACCTGTCTGACACACACCTTTTAAGGGAAGCAAACAGAAAAGAAAGATCGCTATATAACGCGTTATATTGTTATGTATCAAGTTTGTATTCATGTAAGAGATCCTATATCCTCATCCTTTTATTTTCACTTATCACTTGCAATGTTGCAAAACACGTTACAAAAATAGAGACATTTTTAATAATAGCAAAGAATCTTACACTAAAAATTAAAATATTGTATCATTTTTTTTTATCCATATTGCTCTAATTTGAAAAACAAGCCACTTAACATTGCAAAATATTCGATAAATGACTTTTTTAATACCAAAATACAACTGGAAACGAAAAAATATTTTATTCCATTTTCGATCTTTAGCTAAAACAGAGATTAATTGTAATATGTTGTGAAATATTATTGCATAAGGAAAGCAATTGCGGATTAAAATTAAAAATATGTACTTTTGAGATACAAAATACATATTTAGCTAAAAATTAAATACGTACTTTATATATACAAAGGTACACACTTTGGGCCGTAAAAATAACAATTATCGCGATATATTGATTATCAGACTTGTGTCAGATCGGGTATTAAATCAATTGCTTTGCTTTTGGTTTCGTCGACAATCTTTGCATAGATTTGAGTTGTTTGAATATTTGTATGTCCCAACAGTTTAGAAACTGTATAAAGATCTGCTCCCAATGTAATCATCATTGTTGCATGTGTATGCCTTGCCACATGAAAGGTTATATGTTTATTGATACCGGCAGCTTGGGCCCAACGCGATAAGATCTCATTTGTCCTTCCCAATGATATCAAGTCATGGAAAATAATATCTGTATCTAATGCGCCATTGCGTTTGGGTAACTGTTTTAAAGCCTCTTTGCTAAGAGGTAAAGAAATAACTTCTTGGGTCTTTTGTTGCACTATATGTAGCTGGGTTTTACCCATATTATCTCTTTTAAGATTCCCCCACGTCAGAGCAACAATATCACAATGCCTTAACCCGCAAAAGCAACTGAAAAGAAAGGCCTGTTTCAGTGTTTTATTGTAGAAATCCGTTTGAGACAGGGCTTTAAGTTCTTCAATGGTCAGGAACTCCCGTTCTGTCTTTTTTCTTTTAGGTTTGTCTTCATTTCTTATCTTGTTCATAGGATTTAAGGGCAAAATATCTTCAACAACAGCATAGTTTAGACAGTAATTCAGCTCTTTAAAATAACAGACTTGTGTGTTGGCGCTAATTTTCTTTTCTTTTCTGCTATGTTCTTGATTAGCTGTACTTAAGTATTTTATAAATTTTAAAATATATTCCTTATCTATGTTTTTTAATAAAATACCTTTTTTGTCATATCGTTGAAGATGATAAATCAACGTATTCATCAACGTTTTCTTTGATTTTTTTACAGAGTCTCTGTGTGCCAGATACTGGATATAATCTGTGAGTGATATGTTTAACCTCTTCTTATTCAAATTAAAGCCATATTTACCGTTTTGTAATGCTACGATTTTTTCAGCTTTGATAGCATTAGCTAACCTTAATGTTTCTGCATTTCTTTCTTTATCGACTTTACTGCGTTCGGGGATTATATAAAGTTTTAAAAATTCATATTTTCTCTTTCCATTTATGTAGATGTCGAGGTAAAGAGAATAACATCCGTTTAGCAATTCTTTTGTCCGAAGCCTTATCGGCTCTTTTATTTTAATTTCTTTTTTCATTTTAGAATCCTTTCCATGTAATTAATGCATACAGCTCTACATAGGGAGTAACAAGTCAGTAACATCCTGTGTCGTGGATGATTAAGAAAGTGTTACCGGCTTTTATTATTTTCAAGAAAATAAAAAATGCTCTTTCGGTTAAAATACAATGAATAATTTATTCAAAGTGCCCTGTAATGTATTGTGCGTCGCCATTTGTTTTTGCTATTCCTTTTTTAAATAAATCAAGTGTAGAAAAAAATTCCTCTTTTACCATAAAAATAGAAATATCAAATTGGTAACAAATATAACGTTATTATAGGTAATAAACGCACTTTTTATTCTTTTTTATTTTTTACCTGATGAACATTTAATATTCAGTTATATAACAGTTTAGTTTCGTAAAATTTCTTCTTTTATATCGTTATTCCCATATCCGGAGAAAAAGCCATGCCGGCTAATCATATTAGACAACAACATTCCACAGATTTCCCTTTACTATCAACCAATTAGCGAAGATAGTACATCTAATGTCAACCGTCAAGACTGGGAGGTAAGTTACAACTTAGGTAAGAATTGGAAGCAAGCAATCAGAGAAAAGAGAAAAAACAGTTCGCTATTCAAAGTAGATATCACTGTATACCCGGAACTTTCACTTAAAAACCTGGTAATTACACAAATATACCAAGTATTACTTAATCTGTCACCGGCCATAGAAGTTTCTTTTTGGAAAGGAATGAAATTAACAGCACAGATGGTGTTTCCGGTATACAATGATGGCTATGGAAATCGCTTGGGAAAAATCCATCCGGGATTTCTAACGCTACAACAAACGGTACGCCTACCTTATAATATATGGGGGACATTGACAGTAGGAGCATTTAACGGAGACCGGTACGGAGGTGATTTGAAATTATTTCATCCATTTAAAAACGAACACTTCAGTATAGAAGCCAGATTGGGTGTTACCGGAACTTATTATTGGGACGGTTTTAGCTGTACCTATGGCACAAAACGAAGGATTACTTGGAGCATCGGAGGGAGTTTTTATTGGCCGGAATACAATATTCAGACTACATTAAAGGCTGAACAATATTTATTAGGCGAAAAAGGCATGCGGTTGGATGTGATCAGACATTTCCGTTATACTTCTATCGGTTTTTACGCCATGAAAGCAAAAGGGGCAAAATCGAATGGTGGCTTTCGTTTTCAAGTAGCATTGCCTCCTTATAAATATAAGAGGAGAGGATATATCCCGCGTATTACATCCCACAACATGGGGATAGCTTACAACGCAGGAAATGAACGATATTACTACATGGGATACCGTACGAATCCAAGCGAAAACATAATGCAAAATAATAGTTTTAATCCATATTTTATTAAATCAGAATTACTAAATTTTTAATTTTATTGAGATGAAAAAGAAAAGTTTGTTAAGTGAGCTTAGTGCAAAAATAGCATTACTCACTTTGGCTATATCCGGGGCCTTCATGACCGGATGTTATAAGGATGACGGCTTGGATGCAAATTCTCCCGGAGGAAACAGTAATCCCCTAACCCCTGTTTATGTAATATCAGGAGTTGTAACAGATGCTGAAACTGGAGAGAATATTCAAGGAAATGTAACCTATACTGATGGAACGTCTCAAACTCTGTCTTTTGATGGTTCTTATAGCATAAAGATCGCCGAGTTCAATGAAGAAACTAAAACCGTTAGCCTGTCCTTCAAAGCAAATGATGAAACATACAACGGTGGAAAAGCCATTGTACGGACTGTTGTGTTGAACAAAATAGAAAACGGAAATGCAGTTTATCCTGTGGATGTAATAATGAAGAAAAATGTTTCTATGTATCCGAGACCATACAATTTGACGTTTATTTATAAAAATGCTGTTACTGGAGAAGAAATAGCATCGGATATAAGTGACCAAATGGGAATGACTATAAAATCGGCTGATGGAACTGCCGTAACGAATTATAACGGATTAGCATCCGGCAATTACACCATCAGAACTCAAGCTATTGAAAAAGCATTTAAATCAAGTGTCACATTGCTTTCTCTACCTTATGTAGAATCAGAAACAAAAGACGACTACATAAACAAAATCGTAGAACTTCTTATTACTCCGGCAGATCCTGATAAAGAAGATACTTATACAACATTAGCTGGTGTTGTTGTTGACAAAGATGGTAATTCCCTGTTGGCTGACAAAATTGAATTACTGAAAGATGGTACAGTGGTAAACGAAAAAACGATTACAAATAGTGCTAACTTTGTATTTACTGTAAATGACAAAGAAAAGGGTGAATATAAAATTCAGGTTACTGTAGGAAATTTGACTCCTGTTATATCCGGTATTTACAGTATTCCTGCTTGTGGTAATCAAAATATTACAATCATAGCCCAAAAGCCAATAGCACCTACATACCCAAGAAATTACATGTTGACGTATGTTTATAAAAATGCACTTACAGGTGAATCTATAAACAAAGAAACTGAGGGAATCACCAGTAATCCGGCAGAAGGCAAATTTACCCCTGGTGAATATGCCATTACAACCACCACAACAACAGATAAATTCAAATCAAATGTTACCCATATTACCCTTGAGGAAGTAGCAGAATCAGCCACGGAGAATGATTTCATCAAGAAAACGATTGTAATCTCACTGACTCCGGTAGATTCAAAAGAAACATTCACAACTTTGTCAGGTACCATAATCAATGACAATGGCAACGCTGTAATGGCCGATAAGATTGAACTTTTCAAAGAAGGGACAACAACAGCCGTTAAAACGATTACCAAATCTGCAAGTTTCACATTCACTATAAATAATGAAGACGAAGGAAAATATAAAATAAAAGCCACCAAAGGTACAAAAGACATTATCACAGAAGGATACACTGTTCCTAATTGCGGAAACCAAATAATAACAATTGTATTCGAAAGTGATAAACCGGCAGAGCTTAAAGATGTTGTTTATAATTTAACATTCAAGGCTTTTGACATTGATACAAAAGTAGAGATAAGCGGTGTCACATTTAATTTTAATGGAAATCCAGGGTCTACTGCATCATCAATTGCTCACGGAACTTACACTTTGACTGCCACAGCAGACAAATACTATACAGGACAAGTGACTATTGAACTGCCAGCCATGAAAAACGAAAGTGGTATAGCAGCACAAACAATTATAGTATATTTGCAAAAAGAGCCCACTAAAGAAGATGAACCTACAAAAGTCATATTAATGGGTGAAGTAGTTGATGCACTTGGCAACATGGTTATGGCCCAATCTATCAAACTTAATGATCCAAGTACTGCCGTATACAACACAAATCATTTCTCATTTGAAATAGAAATACCGGCAAATAAAGCTAAAGCCAGCAATCTGAAACAATGGCTAATAACTGCAAAGGTATCCAAGATTAACTCAAAAGGAGAACCTTTGGCTCCTATAGAAATGCCTGTAACATTTGTATACGATCCTGCTAAAGGTACTACAGCAATCAATAAGAACATTTCTATCCCATTCACAGCAAATAAGGATGGTATCATTGTTATAAATGAAACAACCGAACCAGGCGATGGTGAACAAGGTCAAGTTACTCCGGATGTAGATCCCGAAACCGGTAAGGTTGAAGCCGAAAAAACGACTGTAATGAACGGCAATGGAACTCCAGAAGACAAAACTGTCATTGTGATTGAAAAAGGAACAACAATCCAGACATCTGAAGGAACTCCGTTAATATCACCGATTATATTGACCAGAGATGTAAAAGAAGAAAAGGCCCCTACGGGAAATCTGGATGCAGAAGGTACTCAGCCCAAAGTTTTACGTAGTTTCTACGGTAATCCGGATGGTGCTATGTTCGTAGGAAACCCGCTTAAAGTCACATTTGCTGACCCATATGAAGGAGAATTAGGTTCATTGCAGCTTGAATACAAAGACAAAGTTACAGGTCTTTGGGGAGTTAGTGGAAACAATGATAATGACGAAGTTGTTACCGACAAAAAGGAATATACAATGTTAGTATCGCACTTCTCACAATTCCGTGCAGCTGTTGTAGGGACACTTGATGATGGTACTTCTGGTGAAAATGAATATGGAAACTCATATACTAAGGAAGTTAACCAGCAGAACAACACAGATCAAACGCAAAATTTGAAAATCACATTCAAAGACGCACCTACAGGGGCTATCTATCAATCTTTGGAAGAATCTATAGCTAAAGTATTTAAAAATGAAAATGCTCAAAGCATAGTAAAATCAACCATTGAAAATATATTTACTTCCAGAGGAGAGCCTATAAACAGTGAGTTTAAAAAAGAAGACAAAGAGTTAACATTTACCGTTGATCCTTTTACTTATGTAGAATCAATTCAAGTAAAAACTGTATATACCATTACTACTTATAAATTTATATTGAATGGTAAGACAGTTGAAGTAATCGTTAAATCAGTATCGGGCCACGAGGTTACAGCAAAAACATTACCTATCGGTCATGGCCATGGTCATGGACACGGTGATGACTTAAATGCCGGTGGTGGTATTATTGTTAGCGAATAAATATTGAATCATTGAACCGAAAGTATAGATTAAAGTAAAAGGAAACAAGATGCAAAAACGAATTATAGTTAGCTGTCTGTTTTTATGCTGTACATTTATGCTTTCGGCTCAATTGACTTATGGTACTACGGGATTGCTGCATACTCCTTCAGCAGAAATGCAGAAAGATAAGACGGTGATGCTGGGTGCTAACTTTTTGAATAAGGAGATAACTCCTCCTACATGGTATTACCATACGTACAATTATTACCTGAATGTAACCATTATGCCATGGCTGGAAGTAGCATACACCTGTACGCTTTTTAAGGCCGAAGCGTTAGGCTTAAAGCCCTATGGTTACACAGGCTTTACGAATCAAGACCGGTATTTTTCGGTTCGTTTGCGAGCATTGAAAGAGGGACAGTTTTGGAAATACATGCCGGCGGTTGTGCTGGGAACATCCGACCCATTCACATCCTCGGGAGATGTAATCGCTTCAGAACGGGGAAACGGATATTACAGTCGTTTCTATATTGCTGCTTCCAAGCATGTGGATATAAAAAAAGAGACGATAGGCATACACCTCTCCTATTTATATAATCGAAGAAAAGATTATAGATTGAATGGTGTTGCTGCCGGGATTAGTTATAATCCGTCTTTTCATCCACAATTACGATTGATAGCCGAATATGATTCGAAAGATTTTGCGTTAGGTGCCACTTATTTGCTGTTCAACCATTTGCATGCGCAGGTGGAATTACAGAAAATGAAATATTTCACCGGTGGATTAATGTTCAGGTTTTGCTTGAAATAAAAAGATGCTGGGAGAATAAAATAGCGAATATGAATAAAAAGAGTTGAATATAAAAAAGAAAAACAATGAAAAATAAATTAGTATTATTATCTTTATTATTGGCTGGAACTACAACTGTTGTTTCTGCACAAACTAAAGAGAAATCCTACAGTGAAAGTTGGAAGGATAATATCTTTATCAGTGTGGGTGCAGGAGTACAAGGAACTACCAATCCGGATAGTAAATTCGGCAAAAATTTGACACCACTGATTAATGTATCAGTGGGTAAGTTCGTTACTCCAGTCTGGGGATTCCGTGGCCAAGTATATGGATGGAACTCCAAAATGACTACCAACTATCCATTTGAGAGCGTTAATGCTCCCGAAGTAAAAAGAGAAGAAAATTACTTCGGCATTAATTTGGATGGTATGATGAATCTGACAAACTTGTTCTGTGGTTATAAACCGGGACGCGTGTTTGAACTGAATTTCTTCATCGGTCCTTCTATGAATGTAGTGAAAAATTTCAAAGGATGGGATGCATTCTACAATTCTGAAAAGGTAGTGGAAAACGGACAGACATACGTCAAGGGTGTTCTTGTTCCTGAAAAAAGTACTCCAAAAGATCATGAGGTCCGTTGCCTGGTCGGTGCAAGTCTTGGCTTGGGGGCAAAATTCAATATCAATCCGAAATGGGCCATCGATATAGAAGCTCGCGGACAGGTTACCCCTTCCATTCTGGGTGCATACAGCAGTGGTAAAACAGACGGATATATTCACTTGACAGCCGGTGCAACTTATACGTTTGGTGGCAAAAAATTTGTATCTTGTAATTCTAAAATTGACCAAAGCGCTATTAACGACGAATTAAACAAATATCGTAATGAATTAGCTCAGGCACAAACTGATTTAGCTGATACAAAGAATGCTATGGTCAATGCTCGTCCTGTAACTCAAGAGGTAGTAAAAGAGGTGCAAGTTGCTGGTCCACGTGCTATTTTCTTCAAAATAGGTAGTGCTAAGATTGACGACTATGGCATGGTTAATATTCAATTAGCAGCCAAGATACTGAAAGCTAATCCCGATAAGAAGTACAAAATCGCAGGTTATTGCGATCAGGCTACAGGCAGTGTTAAATGGAACCAGGAATTGTCTGAAAAACGTGCCCAAGCTGTTTACGACGCCTTTATTAAAGAAGGTGTAGACAAAAAACAACTTGAACTGATCGGAAATGGCGGAACTCCCAATATGTTTGATAAAGACTCACTGAACCGTGTAGTTATTATGGAATGACAGCAAAAATAAAAAATAGAGATAAGGTGTTCGTTCCAATCGGACACCTTATTTTTTTATACTTTTACTCATGACATAAGAATATCTTAAAAACAACAGAAACAGATATGTGACAAGATACAAAAAAGCGAACTGCAATCTAACCGATTACAACTCGCTTCCTTTATTATATATACCTTTTATACTTATCAGTAGATCAGCTTCACGTTATCCACCCAGAATGTATTACCGGGAGATCCGATATAAGCACCACCGTGGCTGGAAGTAAATTGGAGCACCATATGAGTCGGTTCATCTCCTTCTTCCCCCCAAGCAACTTCGTGAACGGGAACGCTTTCACCTTTACTGTTAAGCGCATAACGTTCTTCAACTTGTAAACGCATCATATGTGCCTTATACGCCGGATTACCGGTTATATCACCATAAAGGATCTCATAAGTAGCATTATTGTGCCAATCGGTTGTCGTATAATACCGTACTACCATCGTACCAACACGTTTCGCAAAAATATTACCGTCTGCATCTTCCCACCTTTTCTGAAGCAATAAAATAGCAGCCGGAAAATCTTTTCCTGCAACATCTGTAATCTTACTAAATCCGGTTGCACGGATTCGATTCTCCCGATCGGACATTTTCACTTTATAATCAAACTGAAGGGCAATCGGACGCTTTGTAAACGGTATTCCCATTTCCAGCATCTTGTTGGGATTCTTAGTCCCCTTAATCGGTTCATGAACAGACCCAAGAAACATAGAGCCGGCTGCAAGCACCGTAATATCTACCAAGCCAAACACTTTCACGCTTTCCATACGGGTATCCAAGCGAGCACAATAACCATCGCCCCGTTCTTCCGGAAACACAGAAGTATTGGTCTTAACCACACCGGCAACTTTAGCCAATACATTGGAAGTAGCCCACGGAGAACCACCTAAATTTTTATAGGCTTTCGCACCGGTAATCGTCTGAGTAGGACCTACGGCATATACATTTTTAGTATGGCCGCCAATTATACCGGATTCCTTAATTTCTCTATTAACCCACTGATCCATATCCCCAAACGGGAGCATTTCGACTTTATGCTGCGCTATGGCAGCCGTTGAGCATAGTGCAGCAAAACCTGTTGCTAACAAATGGCGACATGCATTCCTCATCATCGTTTCTCCTTTCTTTTAAAGACTATATCCCCACTGTTTCAAAGCAAAATCCCAATTGGCCTCTACCAACTGAACAGTACGGTCGTCATACTTATATTTATTCTTTTTATACCCTTTCTTACCGCCTACATATTTCTCTATGGCCTCACGTGCCTCTTCAAAACCGGGAATAGAAAGTTTTTGGTATATATTTTCCGTCATTGCCATAGCATCCGCTTCAAAATCCTCAAACTTCACTTCCATCAGGTTTCCTTCCGGAATAAATTGTTTATCGGCTTCATATTTATGATATAACTTGGCATAGATGGACAGAATATTCTTTTCAATCTCTTCATTACTGATATCTTCGAGCTTCAACGGCTGAATCGTATTCGTAAAAAAGCTTCGTGTAGATTCAAAAACCGTATACGGATTACGCATCAGATAAATGAATTTTGCGTTTGGGAACATTTTCACGAGTTCTTTCACACGCCCGGTATGAGGCGGATTTTTACTCAAGAATTGAGTTCCCTGTGTATTCCACAATGATATTTTTATCAACTTAGTGAAAGTTTCTTCAAAGACCTTTAACTCCGCTTCGGAAATATCATCAAACAGCAAATATTTATCGGCATACTCCTGCTGATACTTAGGCAAGAACCAAAAATTATAATAAGTATACGGCATCATGTTTGCCAACGCAAATTCTTCTTCCTGCGGTAAATCTACAGCCAATTCCATATTATCAGTCGGACGTTTATCCGGCATCAGCCAACTCATATTCTTTTTAAAGAAAGGTTGCCCCCACATCATCAGATGAGGAAAAACAGTCTGATAAGTTGTATTATACCCAAAATGCTTGTCACAAGAAAAAACATTGTGCACGAATGTCGTACCGCTACGCCAGTGCCCTAAAATGAATACCGGATCGTGCTCCAATGGTTTATCTGCCAGAAGCTTATTATAGCGACTGTCTTGCAAAGGAGCCAATGTAGAGAGCAAACGGCATACAGCCTTTGTCAAACGATATTTTCCTTTATAAGCAGCGTCGATATCTCTACCGCCTGTAATGGCTTTAAAAGTTTTCCAGTCAGCCCCTACCAAAGTATTTATCGGAAGTTTATTGAATTCAAGTAATCCCATCTTAATAATATAATTAATAATTTTTCAATATGCTAATGTGCCAATATGCCAATTGGCTGCGCTATTACAACGAATTCCCATACGGCAATCGCTATACCATTATGCCAAATACCAATGTGTCAAGTGTGTCAATTGCCCGCTATTATACCGAATAACCAATGCCCCATTGGCATATTGGCACATTGAATAATTATTTAATAATTTTCACTGCAATTCCCTGGCGTTCCAATTCTTTCACCGCCTTTTCTATCGACTCATAATGTTCCGGCGCAATACCGAGTTTCGGAAGATCGAGCACAGGAATATCATCTGTCGTATTCATGTCTTTCACCTCGACCCGGTCGATAATCATGCCGACAGCACTGGTATTATTAGTTATCGGATCGATAAGAATAAAGGAACCGCACGATTTATTTTTCTGATACGGATCAAAGAACAGCTCTTTGGCAGTAGTCAATACCACACGGGCGATTTCATTCAATGACAGAAACGGTACGGCGGAATGTTCCATCGTATTCACATCCACCTTGTATTTGATGCTGTCGATACGTGTACGACTCATATTGGTGGTCTGCTTGATAAAGAACGATTTGTTTACATCCATCGGTTCCTCATCCATCCATACCAACATAGCTTCAAAGTTACGGTCTACAATAGGAAGATTATCCGTATGAACCAACATTTCCCCTCTCGACACATCGATCTCGTCTTCCAATGTCAAGGTAACGGATTGTGGCGGAAATGCATAATCCAATTCACCATCATAAGTCACAATACTCTTGACACGTGAAGTTTTTCCGGAGGGAAGCGCCATCACCTGATCTCCTTTACGAACCACCCCCGAAGCCACTTTCCCGCAGAATCCACGAAAATCAAGATTAGGACGAAGTACGTACTGTACAGGAAAACGGAAATCTGTTAAGTTATGATCATTGTCGATATGCACCGTCTCAAGAAAATCGAGCAGAGAAATACCTTTATACCAAGGAGTACGCTCTGATTTTTCTACTACATTATCGCCATCCAATGCAGAAAGAGGAATACAATTCACATCGGGAATCCCAAGTGGGTCTACGAACTTCTTATATTCCGAAACAATCTCATTAAAACGTTCTTCGGAGAAATCCACTAAATCCATTTTATTCACGGCCAACACAACATGTTTGATACCCAGCAACGATACCAGGAATGTGTGACGGCGCGTCTGAGTAATTACCCCCGTACGAGCATCGACCAATATGATAGCTAAATTGGCAGTCGAACCGCCGGTAATCATATTACGCGTATATTGTTCATGTCCCGGAGTATCGGCAATGATAAACTTACGGTTGTTGGTTGAGAAATATCGGTATGCCACATCAATCGTAATGCCTTGTTCGCGCTCTGCTTTCAAGCCATCCAGCAATAAAGCATAATCAATATGCTCGCCGGCATTTCCCATGCGTTTGCTGTCACGTTCCAAAGCATCCAGCTGATCTTCGTACAACTTCTTGCTATCAAACAACAGACGGCCAATCAAAGTGGATTTTCCATCATCTACCGAACCTGCCGTCAGAAGACGGAGTAAATCTTTCTGTTCGTCTTTATCCAGAAATGCTTTTATATCTAAAGTAGTTCCCATCTTTAATTTCTAATTTTCAATTTTTAATTTAGAAGTAACCTTCACGTTTCTTCTGTTCCATACTCGCATCCTGGTCGAAGTCGATCACACGTGTCGTACGCTCACTCTTCGTAGTGGTCATCATCTCTTCTACAATCTTTTCGATCGTATCGGCTTCACTTTCTACTGCACCTGTCAACGGCCAGCAGCCCAATGTGCGAAAACGTACCATACGCATCTGAATCTGATCGCGATATTTTTCCGGCAGACGATCATCATCGGCCATTATCAAATTACCGTCTATCTCTACACACGGACGTTCTTTGGCATAATAAAGCGGTACGATAGGTATATTTTCAAGACGGATGTATTGCCAGATATCCAATTCCGTCCAGTTACTCAATGGGAAAACACGGATACTCTCCCCTTTATGTACACGGGCATTGTAGATATCCCACAATTCAGGACGTTGGTTTTTAGGATCCCATTGATGGAATTTATCCCGAAAAGAAAAAATACGCTCCTTTGCACGGGATTTTTCCTCGTCGCGGCGGCCCCCGCCAAAAGCCGCATCAAATTTATATTTATCGAGAGCATGTAGCAGAGCTTGGGTCTTCATCAGATCGGTATGTACCTTACTTCCATGAGTAAACGGACCTACCCCCGCATGAAAAGCCTCCATGTTACTTTCTACAATCAGATTCCATCCGTACTTTTTTGCATATTCATCACGGAACTGAATCATTTCCTTAAACTTCCATTTTGAATCGATATGCATCAAAGGAAACGGAACTTTCCCCGGATAAAAAGCTTTTTCCGCCAAGCGAACCATTACAGAA
>NZ_HF991108.1:0-17439 GCF_000432295.1 Bacteroides sp. CAG:189 | reverse complement strand
ATACTATAAAGCATTACCGGATTCTCGAATTCCGCAGCCACCTCGCGGATAATATGAATAGACTCAGCTTCGAGCTCTTTCAGATGGCTTAATTTATACTCTTCTTTCATTATATTCTTGTTTTATAAAATCTCTCTTTATCTTTTTACTTTCGGCAGAATCAGCTCCAACAAACGGTTGACCGATTCTTCAAGTGAAAGTCTGGAAGTATCCAACTCCAATGCCGGATGTTCCGGAGCTTCGAACGGAGCCGAAATACCGGTAAAATTCTTAATTTCTCCTTTACGGGCTTTGGCATACAGGCCTTTCACATCACGTTTCTCGCATTCTGCAAGCGGAGTACTGACATAGATTTCCAGAAAATCATCTTGCCCGATAATATTTGCAGCCATTTCACGAATATCGTTATTAGGACTGATAAATGCGGCAATCGTTATGATACCACTATCGATAAACAGTTTTGAGACCTCTGCTATGCGACGGATATTTTCTACTCGGTCAGCTTCGGAGAACCCTAAATTATTATTAATTCCACTACGGATATTATCACCGTCAAGAATACGGCATAACAATCCGCGTTTATGCAATTCGCGTTCCAATGCAATGGCAATCGTACTCTTTCCGGAGCCGCTTAATCCGGTAAACCATATCATCACACTGTGTTGCTTCAATAAATCTTCTTTGTCTTCCCGCGCTAACATACGGTCGAATATAGGGTAAATATTGTTTTTAGTTGAAAGTTGAGAGTTGAAAGTTGAAAGTTCTTCGTTCCCATCATTCTTTTCTATTTCATTATTATTTTGCTCCATATAGGTTATTTTTAGTCGTTTTTACAATACTGGCTGTCAGTTTAATCAATTCACTACAATTTTCATTCATCGATTCATATTCCGTTTCCGATATATAATCTGTTTCTTTTAACAACATCAGCCAATATTCTGTTTCATTGGCTTCTTTTAAAGCTATATTGACTTTATTTATGAAATCTGCAACAGATTGTGCATGTTCTGCTTCTTTCAACAAAGCACCAATGGCAGTACCACTACGTAACATCTGTTTCGATAATACATATTCATTTCTTTCACACAGCAACTTATAAAGTCTCACTACACGAATAGCAAAAACAAAAGCTTTCTCCCTAACTATACTCTTCCCCATTTCTTTGTTCTCATTTTCAACTTTCAACTCCCTATCTCCTCCAAACTTTCAACTTTCAACTCTCAACTTTCAACTCTAAAAGGGCCAAATTAGGGGTATCAGAAATACAGATATAAGGAAAGTTATGATATTTAGCGGCAAACCTATACGAACAAAATCCGTAAATTTATAGTTGCCGATACCTTGCACGATCAGATTTGTCTGATAGCCGATAGGAGTTGAAAAGCTGGCAGAAGCCGCCATACAGATAACCACAAAGAATGGTGTCGGATCGACTCCCAACTGTTGGGAAATAGCCAGTGCCAGAGGGAATGCCAAAGCCGCTGCCGCATTGTTTGTAATAAGCTCTGTAAACAGATTGGTTATGATAAACAGGATAGCCAACAAAACGTGAGGGCCATAATCGTTGCTCAAACTGATTATATAAGCAGCTACGCCATCGGCTACACCCGAATTCACCATCGCCTTGCTAATAGCAAAGGCACAGGCAATCGTAATCAGAATATCCCATGAAATGTATTTGGTATACTTGCGCGCAGGAAATATCTTAGTCCACGCCATTATGATAGTAGTAACCGAAACAAAGAAAAACATGTCTAATTTAATATTCGGAAACATCTCCTGCGTCACCGGCAACTCACCCACCGTGGCACCCAAAATCATCAGAATAAGCAGAATCAAAGCAAACCAACGTTTTTTCTTTCCGGGAACAGGCTCGGTGTCTTTTCCATTAGCAAGCAGCACAAAGACCGAAGACTCTCCCCAGGTAGGAACAAATGTTTCATCAGCCATCACTACCAAAGTATCGCCTTCACGGAGCACCACCTCATTAAGATTATCAATAATCCGTTGTCCGTTACGGGTTTTTATCTCCTTCACCTCCGCTCCATAATGACGCTGAAAATTAAACTCAGCCAAAGTTTTATTAATACCTGGAAAACGAGCTCCCAAAACAGCCTCCACACGATGCAAATTCTCTCCTTTTTCCACCTCTTCATCAGGCACAGCGGTATCCGGACGTGCATCAGGCAAGAGCTTCTTAGAAAAAACAAAAAGATAAATAATACCCGCAATAGCAATAAAAATACCGACTTTCCCCAACTCGAACATCGTAAAACCTTCATATCCGGCTTCAAGAATCATACCATGCACAACCAAATTGGTAGAAGTACCGATCAATGTACAGATACCTCCCAAAATAGTAACATAAGAAAGAGGAATCAAAAATTTAGTAGCCGGAAGATGAACAGCCTGTGCCCACCGTTTAATAATAGGAGCAAAAATAACAACGACCGGAGTATTGTTCAGAAAAGCAGAAATAAAAGCGATAGAAGGCAACATTCTAAGTTGTGCCTTAAAAACAGTCGTTTTACCCTCCGGAAGCAGTTTTTTGATAACTTGCCCCAATGCTCCCGATTGGCGAACACCTTCACTTACCAAGAAAAGCATGGCAACAGTAATCATCCCTTTATTACTAAACCCTTCAAGCATCTCTTTCGGACTAAGAATGCCGGCACAAAGAAAAAGTACCACTACCGAAAAGAGTACCATGCCTGGTCGCATCTTGTCCATAATAAGAGCAATCACCATTCCCAATAGCGATAGTAGTACAAATACAATTTCAAATGTCATAATCGGTACAAATCAATTAGTGATTTACTCTTTTCTTCTCTACAATAAACCAAGGATTCAGCAAATCCTCCTTATTATATTGTAGCGGCCACTCTTCACCGGCCTGATAAACTTCCATACCAGCAGCCCGTGCAATGGCATGCCCGGCAGCAGTGTCCCACTCCATCGTCGGAGCAAAACGGGGATATACATCTGCCTTTCCTTCGGCAACCAGACATATTTTTATCGAACTTCCACTCGAAATCAGTTCAACATCCGCATGTTTTCGTTTCATCTCATTAATATATGTTTCTGTTTCAGGGGTAAGATGCGAGCGGGAAGCTACAATTACAAAATGATCTTTCCGGGAGTCTTTCCCGGGCAAACGAACAGAAGAAGCTATCAACTTATCCAAAGAGGCAGAATCATCCAAAGCGGTAATTCCCGAAAGCTTATAAGCGCCCAAAGACTCTTCGGCGAAATATAGTTCCTGTTTTACCGGAAGATAAATAACCCCCAACACGGGAATGCCCTCATAAACCAATGCTATGTTAACGGTAAATTCTCCGTTACGCTTTATAAATTCCTTTGTCCCATCCAACGGATCGACAATCCAAAGCGTATTCCAACCTTTACGCACTTCATAATCCAAATGCTTTCCCTCTTCACTCAACACAGGAAAAGGAGTTTCATTCAGGATCATGGCAATCGTTTCATGTGCCTTACGGTCAGCAATTGTTAAAGGGGAGTTATCGGCTTTCCTCTCTATCTCAAAATCCGACTTCGGATCATTATAAATAGAAAGTATCTTTTCACCTGCTCTCAGGGCCGCATCAACAGCAACAAATAAATATTTCTGTTCCATCTTGTTATCTTATTATAACCCTGTTTCCAACAAGGCATACTATTTCATTCTATAAAGAGTTACAAAAGTAAAAACTTTATTTTCTCCCAAAGTTTCCACACTATCATTTATAACTTATTTTAGCAGTATGGCTAATATTACCAAATATTACTAAAATAAGGAAAGAGATATTTGTGAAAAAGGCAGTAACTTCCCAGCTACTGCCCTTGTTCCGGAAGGGTGCTTTCCCACTTCCGATATTACCAAAAAGAAATTATTAAAATACCCGATAAAGCAACCAGGCACCCTGGAAGTCTTTACGGTTAGGATATTTAGCTTTAAATGCGTCACGAGCCTGTGCAGCAGAAGCACGATCAGCGAAAGTACTTACAATCACACGATACATTGCAGACTCTGCATTGAATGCAATTGTCGCGTTGTAACCTTCGGCATCCAAAAATTCCTTCAAACCTTCGGCATTTGCCTTCAATCCAAAACTGCCGCATACCACGCTATAATCTTTCAGGTTATCTCCATTGCCCGATACGACCGTCACCTTTTCCTGACGGACACCATTAGCCGCATCAGTAGCTTTTTTCACTTCTACCGGAGCAGCAACAACCGGAGTCACTTCTACCGGAGCTTCTACCTGAGGTTCTGCCAGTTCTTGTTGTTTTGCTTTCTCGTATGCTTTCTTATATGCACTTTCGCTTGATTTACAGGAAGCAAATGCCAGTACCATGCATACACCCATTCCCAATACTACTAATTTTTTCATAATCTACATTTTTGAGTTAATAATTTCACTTTAATATTTTCTAAAGACCGATACAATCCCCTCATAATTAAGCCGAAGCGAAGAAGAAGAAAGTTCATCCACATGGAATATACGCTTATTTTCTTCCCATCCTATATACTTATCATATTCCGGTCCACCGTATTCAGGCAGCAAAATAATAGAAATTTTATCATCCTGCAAAGAATAATTCCCAAAAAAGGTTTGATAATTGCCATCTGCCAACAAACAAATGGCCGAAAAACTACCTTTCTGAAAATTATAAAATACGCTATCCACCGTTTGCGTTGTGCCGTCCGGAAATTCATAACGCCTCAACTGCCATTTATTAGTCAGCTTATCTTCATCGTCCGAACAGGCCGTTGCCACAGAAAACAGCAAAGACAGACATAAAACAACGTATAACCATTTTCTCATCATTCCATTTTCTTTTTATAGGAGATTGTCCCTGTAGCCTGATAGGTAGGCATCACCAACACTTCCGCTATCTGAATATGCTCGGGTGCCGAAGCTGCAAAATATACCGTTTCCGCAATATCCTCTCCGGTAAGCGGACGAATTCCTTTATAAAAATTGTCGGCCGCCTGTTTATCACCACGATAACGCACCACTGTAAAATTCGTTTCCACCATACCCGGCTTCACATTTGTCACCCTCAACGGAGTATCCACCAAGTCGATACGCAATCCATCCGACAAAGCTTTGACTGCCGCTTTAGTAGCACAATACACACTACCACCCGGATAAGCGGCATCCCCCGCAATAGAACCGATATTAATAATGTGTCCGCGTCCACGTTCCACCATTCCGGGAACAACCAGACGGGTTATCGCTAACAAAGCTTTTATATTCGTATCTATAACAACATCCCATTCATCCAGATTTCCTTCAAATTCTTTATCCACCCCGATTACAAGACCTGCATTATTTACCAATACATCAATGGCTTTCCAATTTTCGGGCAGCGAAGCCAATGCATCAACTGCCGCCTTACGGTCACGCACATCGAAAGGTAACAAAAACACCCGAATATCATAAGCCTTCTCCAGTTCCTTTTTCAACTCTTCCAGTTTAGCAACGTTACGGGCGTTAAGTATCACATCCGAGCCCTGTGAAGCAAACTTCCGGGCACAACCTTCACCAATTCCGCTACTTGCCCCGGTTATAAAAACAATCTTACCTCTCATATTGTTATCTATTATATAGAATTGAGCAACAAAAGTACGGCTTAACCCGCTATCTTTCGACCTTTCTCTTAGTTAAATAAGATTAAACCAATCGATATAAAAGTATTTACCACACAAGTTGGCGTATCTTTGCATAAAACAAGTGCACTTCAGCACAGTTCAAGCAAATTTGACTCTGTATTCGTTTGCATTATTTTGTCCTATAATAAATATAACAGAGCCGCGAGGCTCATTCAATTTTTTTACATGATATTTGAAAATTTAAATCTGATAGAGCCCATACTTAAAGCTCTTCAAGAAGAGGGATACACCTCTCCCACCCCCATACAAGAACAGTCGATCCCCGTTTTACTCCAAGGAAAAGATTTATTAGGATGCGCACAGACCGGTACCGGAAAAACAGCAGCTTTTTCTATCCCTATCTTGCAAAAACTATATAAAACGGATCACCGTAAAGGAATAAAGGCATTGATACTTACTCCTACACGTGAACTCGCCATCCAAATAGGCGAATGTTTCGAAGCATACGGCCGGTACACGGGACTGAAACACGCAGTGATATTCGGCGGAGTAGGTCAAAAACCTCAAACAGATGCGTTGCGCAATGGAGTACAAATCTTAGTAGCTACTCCGGGCCGTTTATTAGACTTGATCACTCAAGGATTCATTTCGCTCAAAACTCTCGACTTTTTTGTTTTGGACGAAGCCGACCGTATGCTCGACATGGGCTTTATCCATGACATCAGACGCATACTGAAACTCCTGCCGGCAAAACGACAGACGCTTTTCTTCTCCGCCACTATGCCTCCGGAAATCGAAACTTTGGCCAACTCTATGCTGACCGATCCGGAAAAAGTAGAAGTAACTCCGGCATCCTCTACTGTAGATACCATTGCACAACATGTGTATTTTGTAGAAAAGAAAGAGAAGAAAGACTTGCTTCTGCATCTGCTGAAAGATAAGTCTGTCGAATCGGTTTTGATCTTTACACGTACCAAATACGGCGCCGACAAATTGGCACGCACCTTGACAAAAGCGGGAATACGCGCCGAAGCCATACATGGCAACAAATCGCAGAATGCCCGTCAACGAGCTTTGACCGAATTTAAGAACCACACGCTCCGTGTACTGATAGCAACAGACATTGCGGCACGTGGCATCGATGTGGACCAACTGTCACATGTCATCAACTACGAACTCCCCAATGTCCCGGAAACTTATGTACATCGCATCGGCCGTACCGGTCGTGCCGGACACGAAGGCATCGCCATCTCTTTCTGCGAATCGGAAGAAATCCCTTATTTAAAGGATATTCAGAAGCTGATCGGAAAAACAATCCCGGTCGTGAGCGAACATCCGTTCATCACCAACGAAGGCATGAAAGCGCAAGAGGTGAAAACAGAAGAGATCAAAGCTAAAGCCAAAGAAAATAAAGTTTACCGTGGAAGCCGTTCCAATGGCGATTTCTGGCGTAGAAAGAAACAGGTACCCAAAAGAGAACAAAAAAAATAATCGGAAAAGACTCAAAAAAATCATGCCTTACAGAACATCCTTATCAATAAAAATGTTATATTTGTAGTATTATCATTTTAAAACATTAGAATTATGAAAGGACTTAATGTATTAGCAGCTTTTTTGGGTGGTGCAGCCGTAGGTGCAGCCCTTGGTATCTTGTTTGCTCCGGAAAAAGGAGAAGATACTCGTCATAAAATCGCAGAAATTCTTCGTAAGAAAGGTATCAAACTGAATCGTAGCGAAATGGAAAACCTCGTTGACGAAATTGCAGCCGAACTGAAAGAAGTAACCGATTAAAGAAGAACCAAAAAAAACAGAGCCATCATGTTTGCAGACGACAAAAGTATTGAAAACTTCCAGCAATTATTTTTCGAGTTCAAAAAATATCTGGAACTCCAAAAAGAATACACCAAACTGGAATTAACGGAAAAGCTGACTATACTCCTTTCCACCCTAATTATGGTTTTGGTACTTATCATTCTCGGGATGGTGGCTCTGTTTTATTTTTTATTCGCCTTGGCATATATTTTAGAGCCATTGGTAGGCGGTCTCATGGTAAGTTTCGGCATTATTGCGGCTATCAACATCTTACTAATTGCCATTGTCATTATTTTCCGCAAGAAACTCATCATCTCCCCGATGGTAAACTTCCTTGCCGGTCTGTTTCTTAACGATTCAAAGGAATAAGTCATGAACAATCAGCAACAAAAACCTCAGACAATCACATTAGAATACATCGCCCGGCTCAAAGCGGAGAAACTGGAAGAAATACGGGAACAAAAAAAGGCAATGAGCCGGACTACGCGAAGAATATTTGCACCACTTGCACCTGCCGCTTCTAAAGGAGATGCGCTGATGAGATCGTTCAATACAGGAATGGCGGTCTTCGACGGAGTCATGTTAGGATGGAAAATACTAAAACAAGTCCGTCGCTTCTTCAGAAGAAATTAGGAAAAATCTATCAAGAGCTACAATTCAGCAGCCATTGGCACAATCAATTTACAGCCATAACCAGCAGATAACCAGCATTTATAAGGATGTACACTTTTACATGGCAAGAGTATATGCTTTTGTAGTGTAAGAATATATACTTCTATATGACAAAAGTATATATTCTTCCGACCCTCTCTTTCATCCCGATTTATCATATCATAAAAAATCTTTTCCCTTAAAGACAAGATCGGCAGCATTCTTTGCCCCTATCTTAATCATCAAGCGTTTGCGATAAGTTTTAATCGTATTTTCACTGAGATAGATTAATTCCGATATTTGCTTGTTATTGAATCCCTTAACGATATATGCCAGTATCTCTTTTTCCCGTGAGGAAAGGTTCGGTCCTTTATTCTCCGTACAGATATAAAACTCTTTTCCATGCCGGATCATATCGAGAAACATCTCGTTGAAATAAGTTTCTCCACTCCGCAAAGCAGAAATCGCTTTTTGTAGCTCTGACAAATCTGCATTCTTCGAAACCAAACCATCAATATCGGCATCAATAAGTTTAGCCAGCATCCAAGGCTCTTCATGCATCGTATAGATCAGAATACGACTATCCGGTGCCTTATCGCGAAGCATTCGGAGTACACTGAAACCATCCGCTTGGGGAAATTCAAGATCTAATATATACATATTATAAGGAGAACGCGCAGAAAAATAATGTTCCAGTTGTTCCACTTCCATAATGCCATCGCATTTCACACCTTCCAATGCAGAAGCTATCTTCTTTATACCCTCCAAAACAATCGGATGATCATCGACAACCAGTATTTCACAGCATTCCACTTCCATACACCACCTCTTTTAGATTAAAACGTAAGCAAGAAAGCCGTTCTTCCACTTTCGTTCAATGTTTCAAAAACGGCCGATATCGATTTGGCACGGTCTTGAATTGTACGTATACCGATACCTCCTTGCTTATTTGTCGCATCCGCAGCCATAGCAGCAGAGAAAGCATTGCCATCATTCTCTATCCTCAACCGATATTTTTCATCGGTCACAGCACTGAGTGATACACTGACCGAGTGTGCTCCGGCATGTTTGGCAATATTCGTCATCAATTCTTGAGTTATACGGTATACTTCGTAAGCAGTTTCTTGTGGAACCCGTTCCCAACATGTGTCCGAAGCTGCTTCGTAAGCCAACACGAATCCATATGTTTTCTGCATATCGGTCAGATAGTAACCGATAATCTTATCGATACTTAAATGATTGAATTCGGGTGGCATCAATTCATGAGAAATATTGCGGACATTCTGCCTAAGCTCATTTACAGACTTCACCATTTCCTCCTTTTCATCCGGATTGTCTCCCACCGAACTCAATTTCATCTGTAATCCTAAAAGATCGTTAGCTACCCCGTCATGCAGTTCTTTGGCGAAACGTTTACGTTCACTTTCCAGTCCTTCAATGTATTTTCTGGCAGCTTTCAAATCGCTTTCCTGTTCCAAAAGCTTCATATTTTTCTCAATCTGTTTTCTTTTTTGCGTTGCGATAATAATGCTGATAGCCAACACCGCTATAAGTATTGTACCGATAATTCCCATTGCCATTCTATTTGCTTCCTGTTTAAGTTGTTCTTGTTGCAGACGAGCTATTTCCAATTCTTTTTCACGAGTTTCATATTTAGCGGAAAAATCCGACAGTTGCGTTTCCACCTTTCGCCGGGCAAGCGAATCGGTCCACATACGAGCACTATCCATATAAACATATGCTTTATCCTTTTCTCCAAGGTTCTGATAACATTTTGCCATTCTTAAATAGAGCGCATCTATGGCCGTCTGTTCGTTCTGTGGAATATTTTTAAGATACCGCAACCACTTGACGGCTTCTTTATACTGCCCATATTCCAGTAATAATCGCGCTTTCATTTCAATAAAGCCCAACCCTTCCACTGTTTCCGGCGGTGTTATTTTAAGCAATTCATCGCCTCGGCGCATATAATACATTACCGAATCTTTTTCCTGCCGGTTGGAATACATCGCCATTATATTGGGCAAACAACGCAACTCTGCCCGTGGAAGGTTGTGCTCTGAAGCAACTGCAATGGCTTTTCTGAGAGAAGGTATCCCCCGCTCCGACTCCTTCCTTAACATATATATAGAACACTCCACCTGATATGCAAAGACGATATCCGAAGCATTATCCGTTTGCTCTACATAAAAGATAGCTTTACGAATGTAGGTCAATGCTTCGTCCAGCCGCTTATTATTAGCATAAAACACAGCAAGATTATTATAAATATTGGCAAGCCATTCATCATTTCCAAGCTTCTCGGCCGAATCCAAAGCTTTTTCATAATAGACAAGAGCCGAATCCGGCATCTGACGGCGACGATAAATAATGCCGAGCGTACTGTAAGCATCAACCAATCCTTCAAGATCCGGATGCTCTTTCCGGTTCAGCAATCGAACAGCCTCCAACTTATCCGCAAGGGCACTGTCCATATCGCCTGTTGTATAATATAAAAGCCCTCTGCCATTGATTATTTTCGCATACCAATCTGTACTTTTCACTCCATTCTGACTTAGGGCCATATTGTAGAAATAGAAAGATGAATCATATTTCGCTTCATCCATGCACCTTTCTCCCTGTTTACATAAATTCTCTATAATCACATCCGAAGATCTTACCTCCGCCAAAACACCTGTAATTCCTACCAATAAACATATAGCCAATAGAAATTGCTTCCTCATAATATAAGATAAACTTTAGTTTTGTTTTTTAGCGAGACAAAAGTAGCATATTTTTCTACATACACACCTTATCAAGTTCATACTTTTAACCGCCTAATCGGGCGAACAATGCAAAATCACCCTTTTGGGTGACAATGACGCATATGTAATTGACCTACCTTTGTTGCAATCAATAATATTACTAATTTTTTCTTAAGCTTATGAAAGAACAAATTACCACATGGTTGTTTCTACTTCTATTGGGAAGCGGTTACAATATCGAATCGGTGCAGGGACAGAATATAATAAAGGAATCTGCTACCCTCTCGTACACCTATCAATGGAAAGAAGAAAACGGGAAATATACTCTTTCCGGAACGGGAAATATTTCCCGGGGAACAAAAGCTACCTACCGATTACCGTCTTTTTATTTCAGCGAATCAGCCAGTTACAAGCTCCCTATCTATTTGACAATACAAAACCTCAACAGAAGTAATGACGAGATCAGCTTGATAATCGGAGGTATAGAAGCCAAAGTTATGTACGATGGAGATCAAACAATAGAGCTACCTTATAATTTAAATACAGATGGACTTACCGAGGTTTATCTGCAAGCGACTCACATGCAAGGCTCAGTATCCAATGTTGTTATCAGTAATTATGTATCGCCCATCGACTATACTTACTCCGTGGAATCTGCCGGTAATATTTATGATATAGACGGTGATGGAAAGATGGAGTTTTTGGTAAACGCCGGCAAAAAAAATATACACGGATCGGTATATGCTTATTCCTACCAGTTTGCATCTTATAACTATCCGGGGCTGGATTGCATTCCCGATAAAGTGATACCGGGCGGAATTGATGACCTTTACCCCCGTATATGCAATTTGAACAATAATTCTGTCCCCGATTTTCGGTATTTAAGAGGCGGCAGCGTTGCCATCAGTCAACCGGATGGAAGTTGGCAATTGCAAGAAGGAGTAGTCGCACCTTACCCTTGTGACTACAATAACGACGGTAAGCCCGACTTGATGGAGAGTCAACGTTTTGTTTACCGCCAAGCGGAAGACGGTACTTTCATCCGCAGCGAAATCATACCGGTCAGTTCGGAAGAAGACACTTTATCTTACAATCGCTGGGAATCGAATTTTCAATCATCCGGCATCGGTCTTGGTAATTTAGGAGGTGATGTAGGAGTCCCTATCGGAGACAAAATCGACAAGAATGTGGCTTCTTTCAAGTCGAGCAGGGAGTATTACAGTATGGACTTCAACAAAGACGGTTATGAAGATCTGATTGATGAACAAACCGGTGCAATCTTGTTGAACCGGGGTAATAACCGTTTTCTCTACGCACCTCAAGAAGGTATGCTTTATCCCCGGGATTTAAACGGTGATTATATCACCGATTATGTGGTTTACGATAAATCCGATAAAATAGTAAGCACCATTGTATTCAACAAAGATGGTAGCATTGAAAAGCAGACTCTGATGAGTAATCTCACAATGGATGAGGATATCTATTTCTATGATTTTGACAATGATGGAGACATCGACATATTGCTGCCTTTTAGTAACTCCACCGATATAGGAGAATATTCGTATCTGGTGCTTTGTGTCAACGATGGTAAAGGACATTTCAAGATAAACGAAAACAATACTTATCGCAAAAAGCTGCATTTTATAGCATGTGCCGACATTGATAATGACGGTTATTACGATGTATTGGCTTTAGATGCTTTTAGCTATGACGATAATCGAACCTTATTCGGTGAGCTTTACTGCTTGAAAGGAACTTCCAATTTGACTTTTTCCGAATCGAGCGAACCGATCTTAAAAGATACGAGAATCAGGCATCCCAATGATATGAAAGCCATCCTCGGAGATTTTGACGGAGATGGCACCTATGACATGTTGCTACACAGCCAAGAGTATGACTATGATAAAAATCTCAATACAAGCAGCAGCCGATTCTTCCGATTCAATGACGTAGCAGTTTCCGGCAATAAAGCTCCCGACAAGCCCGCTTCTCCTACCATCGTATCCGATCCCGCCGCAGGCATGCTGAAAATTAACTGGGAATTGGGAAAAGACGACAAATCCCCTTCCATTGACTTAACTTATGCGTTACGAATCGGAAGCGAACCGGGTAAGGGAGATATTTTTTACGCTAATGCCGATATTAATGGTAGACGACTCAACATTCTTCCCGGAAACATGGGATATAATCTGGATAAAACACTAAATGTATCCGGATGGAAAAAAGGCAACTATTACATCGCTATACAAGCCATCGATCCGATGGGTAAAGGGTCGGCATGGTCGGATGAAGTGATCTATAAACATGAAGTTATCAATGCCGCTATTTTCATCTCCAACAAATCAATAACTACCGGAGATACTTTAATGGTGGCTTATGACGGCATCACCGATCCTACTTGCACCTATACATGGGATTTGAACGGAGGAGAAATTATCAAAGCAAATGCCGAAAAGAGCCAATTGCAGGTTGTTTTCAATAGCCAAGGCTCAAAAAGCATTTCACTTCAAGTGACGGATTCCGATGGCAATATCAGTCCTTCCGTAACCAATGACGTACATGTATATCCGGTTAGATTTGACGATAAAGGTTCAGCATATATAAAAGGTATTAGAATACCTTATATAATGAATGTTTCAGACACCGATAACGACGGGACACTTGAATTTATTACCAGTGATGGAGTCTATAACCTCAACGCCGATGGGCTCTTTGAAAAGTCACCGGGTATTTTCAATACAAATTTAGAAGTTAGAATTTCTTCTACACCTATTGATTTTAACAGAGACGGCTTAATCGATTTCATTGGAAATTTCAATGAAAGTATGGGAGATGACGCTCCTAATATTCTTATAAATCAAGGAAGCAACCGCTTTGAAGTTACAAAGGAACAATTAATGGAACAATTCAACTATTACGGCAAACCTTATAAAGACTATACACCTGTTGATTTTAATAATGACGGACGTCCGGATTTTATAGAAGAAAAAACAGAAACTTATGATGCCACACCATATACTTCTAAAATAATTATCCACGAAAACAGCGGAGATTGGAATACATTCATTCCGCACCAATTGTTTTACATCGGCCCAGAAGAAAACACTTATTTGCACAATGTATATTATACCGATATAAACAACGATAACCTAACAGATGTTATCTGCTCCGAAGGTATCTATCTAAACAAAGGAAATTTTGAATTTGAATGGATAGAAAGTCGCCTATCAACTTTCGAAAAGTATGTGCTCAATGATGAAATTCGTTATTGCGTCGATTTGAACAACGATGGAATCAAAGACTTATATTGTGTCAGAAGCAATAGGGGAGATACAGATTATTACCACGCCTATATCTACTTTAGTCAAAACGGTCAATTAACATACTCGGAAAATCCCATTGAAATACCCAACATCGCAACTTTCTTTGCAGATATAGACAATAATGGATATCCGGATATAGTTGCATCCAATATGAATCAAATCTTATACATGTACCCGAACGAACAAAGCGAACTATATACCTATGAAACTACCAGAGGCGGAAATGATGGTTCATGGGGAATAAACTGGCATTTTGCGGGGATTTATTATCCTCTCGATTTGAATGGAGATGGCAAACCTGACTATGTAGGAGAATGTAATGGATTAAAAATAATAAGCAATACCCGTATAACCAATACCGCTCCTGAAGTCCCGCAAAACCTGCGCGCCATACAAGACGACAAAGGTTTTGTCACCGTGGAATGGGATCCGGCAAAAGATAAAGAAACTCCTTTTACACAAATGCGTTATAATCTCAGCATCAAAAAACAAGGAGTAACCGGAGAGGGAGCATTCATTGTATCCCCAATGAACGGATTAAGCAATGAAGCCAAACCTATTCCGGCAAAATATGAATATCTGCACGGAACTCAATATCGCATTCCGGTATCCGTCATTCCGGTAGGGAAATATGAAGTTCAAATTCAATCGATTGATGCTTGGAACATCTCTTCCAACTTCTCAGAGCCGTTCATATTGGAAGTTACTCCCAAACCGCTCTTGAGCCTTCCGAAAGAAATTTGCCAAAACAAATCGGCCGTCATACGCTATAATGGCACTATAACAGACGATATTCAAATAGATTGGGGAGGGGCAGATCTGCTGCAAGACAATGGAGATAACAGCTATGAAGTTGTATGGACCACTTCCGGAATTAAAACATTGAAAGTTACTTCCGAAGGAGTCACTACCCCTGTTTCATTCTTGGTGAAAGCACCCATAGATGCCTCTTTCTCCCTGCCGGTTGTTACTATTGCCGATACAGAAACGTCCTTCAATATATCAGATGATATCTTCCTAACCGATCGTTCTTTCGAATTTGAAGTGACAACTACCGATGACATGGATCATTTTTACACCCCTGCACGCTTCGGTATCAGTTTCGAACACAAAAAGAACACAAGAGCAGTAAAAGCAATATTTAAGAAAGAAGGTAATTATGTGGTTAGACTGACGGTAAACGACAGCGGATGCGGTGGAGTAATGTCGACTAAAAATATCACGGTGAAAAAGGCATTTGCCAGGCCACAGATTTCTCTGATCTCCATAGACAAAGAAACCAGTAAAAATCAAATCAACTGGCAATTCAAAGACTTGCCGGATTATGTGACCAATGTAATGATCTATAAGGAAACCAACCATTACAATCAATTTGAATTAATAGGAGAAGTTACCCCATCTACCAATCACTTTATTGATATGACTTCCAATCCGGCCGTGACAACATCACGATACCAAATCCGTTTAAATACGTCCTTTGGCATAACAACAGATCCGGGTAATACTCATCAAAGCCTGCATCTGACAATCAATAAGGGAATGGGTGATAGCTGGAACCTGATGTGGAGCAAATACGAAGGTACCACTATCGACAATTACCGTATTTTGCGAGGTTTATCGGCAGACAACATGCAAGAGATTGCTTCTGTATCAGGAAATACAAGTTCTTATTCGGATATGAATGCTCCGGAAGGACTTTTGTACTACGCCATCGAATACAGCACCTATTACGAAGACGAATGGGAGCCTATGAGCAGTACTCTCCTGAAAATACCTGCAAGAAGTACTAAACTCGTGAAAGCGGAATCTAACATTGTCAATGTTGCAAACGCGCAAAATGTCACTTTTGTAGACGAACTTTACATTCGCCACTTAGAAGAAGAAGCCATATTAAATGACGATCAGCAGACATTACATCTGTACGCTGACGTCTATCCTGTGACTGCTGCTTATAAGAACGTAAACTGGACCATCACGCAAGGCGAAGATCTGGCATATATTACAGCCAAAGGTTTGCTGGTCGCCAATAGCACCAAAGGCGGAGATATAATTGTGCGGGCTACCGCCATCGATGGTTCGGGAACCTATGCAGAAATAAGCGTTCCGATGTCAGGTATAATTCCGGATAATATCATTACTCAAAATGTAGATGATATGATTATTTATCCTTCTCCGGTATCCGACTTACTATTTATAAAAGGAATACCTTTATATGCAAACAAAGCTATTGTTTCTATCATTAGCATGAATGGACAATGTATGTTCATGAAAGAAGTCAGAAACGAAGAAACAGAAATATCATGCAGTAGCTACCCGACAGGTACCTATCTTTTAAGAATCGTATCCGAAGACAAAGTGACTACCCGGCGGTTTATAAAAAAATAAACTCAAAAAACTTCTATTCAAAAAAAGATCCCTGCTTCGGTGTTGAAGCAGGGATCTTTTTTTACTTAAGTTTCGACCGTATCAAACGGATATAATCTTCTTTGGGGCAATTGTCTCTTTTTTAACATTGTTAATCACCTTTTCCAAGTATTAATTCCTGTTCTACAAAACATTAATTCTTTAAGTGCAAGAATACGTATTCATGGCTATAAAGAATTAACATTAACAGAGTGTTAATATTAATTTCTTTTTCCGATGAATATGCATGCTTCTTCTTAACAAAATACCACCTTATATACTTGATATACAATATTTTATCTTAAAAACATCATTTCTCTGTTCTATCTTGCTTTACCGTTTTTTCAAAAGGTAGTTTATCTATACTTATCAATACAACAACTATATCAGTACTACCACCTCACAGTTACTCCGGATATATACGCCTTCTTCTATACCTCCCAACATTTCCATCCTCGGTTGGCACAGATGTAAACCACATACGTCCGCACCTTATAGTTCGGGAAATGCCGCAGTGTGTCTTCGGCATAGCGGTGCACCTGCTCTACATGTTCGGGCAGAGGCGCATCCGATGCTAACATCTTTTCCGCCTCTTTGGCTTTGTAATATTTGAACTCCACCAGACGGTCGTCCGTGTAATAATCCGCGCCCGGTATGCCGGGCATTTCGAAGTCGGCGCGTCCTTCCGAATTGTTCTGTTCGATGGCAAAGGTATAGCAACTGCTCAGGTAACGGGATACCAACTCGAAGAAAGAGCAACGGATGAAATTTTCATTGATCTTGTCGAATACCTGCGCAGGGAACTGGCCGAGGTATTGTTCGAAATAATTTCGCACAAGCGATTCGAAATCACGCTCGTCGACGAAGCGTTCGTAAGTAGGGACATACC
>NZ_HF991107.1:0-2169 GCF_000432295.1 Bacteroides sp. CAG:189 | reverse complement strand
GAGGATTCTTATTTCTTTCAGATTTTGTCTCTACTTTAACCTCAGAAGGCAACTGTATAAAGATATTGTGTGTGTAACCTAAGGCCAATTCAATGATGTTTCCCTGGTTAGAAGCACGATAACCTACACCGACAAGCTCCAACTCTTTCTTGTAACCTTCAGATACGCCCACAACCATGTTGTGAACCAATGAACGGTACAAACCGTGGAAAGCATGTTTTTGCTTCGGATTATCAAGCATTGCATTTTCGTTTTCACTTAAAGTTACGTGTCCATCTTCAATAGAAACATTGATAGCAGGATTCACATATTGGCTAAGTTCGCCTTTGGGTCCCTTTACGGTAACCACATTATCCTTCAGAGTAACTGTTACTCCCGCAGGAATACTAATGGGTAATTTTCCTATTCTTGACATTGCTTTTTCCTCCTATTAATATACATAACACAATACTTCACCACCGATTTTCAGCTCAGCAGCTTCTTTGTTTGTCATTACACCTTTGGAAGTAGATATAATAGCAATACCCAAACCATTAATAACACGCGGCATATCTTTGTAACCGGTATACTGGCGTAAACCCGGAGAAGATATTCTTACAAGTTTTTTGATTGCGTTAACCTTGTTAACTGAATCGTACTTCAAGGCAACTTTGATCGTTCCCTGAGGACCATCTTCTACAAACTTATAATTAAGGATGTAGCCTTTTTCAAAAAGAATCTTAGTGATTTCTTTTTTCAAATTTGAAGCAGGAACTTCTACTACTCTGTGTTTTGCTTGAATAGCGTTCCGCAACCTCGTCAAATAATCTGCTATTGGATCAGTCATATAATAAATAATTAAATTAATCAGGACTACCCTGACAATATTTAAACAATAAAATTACCAGCTTGCTTTCTTTACACCTGGAATAAGGCCGTTAGATGCCATCTCGCGGAACTGGATTCTTGAAATACCGAATTGACGGATATATCCTTTCGGACGACCAGTCAGCTTGCAACGATTGTGCATGCGGATCGGATTAGAATTCTTAGGCAGTTCCTGCAATTTCTGTGCTGCTTCAAAAGCATCAGCAGGATCACCTGTTCTCACAATTTGCTTCAAAGCAGCTCTTCTTTCGGCATATTTGGCTACTAATTTAGCACGCTTAACTTCGCGTGCTTTCATTGATTCCTTTGCCATAATTTATCAGTCTTTTTTAGCGTTTTTAAACGGTAAACCGAATTCTTTCAACAAGGCATAACCTTCTTCATCTGTTTGTGCAGAGGTTACAAAGGTAATATTCATTCCGAGAATTCTTGTAATACTATCGATATTAATTTCAGGGAAAATTATTTGCTCCTGAATACCAAGGGTATAGTTACCCATTCCATCGAACTTACTTTCAATACCTTTGAAGTCACGGATACGTGGTAGAGCCACGCGAACCAATTTTTCTAGGAATTCGTACATTCTTTCACGACGCAAAGTAACCATTACTCCAATCGGCATCTTCTTACGCAACTTAAAGTTAGCGATATCTTTACGAGAGATAGTTGCTACGGCTTTCTGGCCGGTAATTGCTGTCAACTCGTTAATAGCTACTTCAATGATCTTCTTGTCGGCAACAGCCATACCTAACCCCTGATTGATAACAATCTTCTTAAGTACGGGCACCTGCATTGATGAAGAGTACTGGAACTTTGACTTCAGTGCAGGCGCAATACGCTCTGCTCCCCCCCCCCCCCAGCCATACCCAAACCCTGATTGATAACAATCTTCTTAAGTACGGGTACCTGCATCGAAGAAGTATACTGGAACTGTGATTTCAATGCAGGCGCAATACGCTCTACATATTCTTTCTTAAGGCTTGCAGTATTACTCATTACTTAATCTCCTCTCCTGATTTTTTAGCGATGCGTACTTTAGTACCATCTTCTTTAACTTTAATAGCAACGCGAGTAGGCTTACCAGTTTTCGGATCCACCAATGCAACGTTAGAGATGTGAATAGGTGCTTCCTGTTTAATGATACCACCCTGCGGATTCTTCGCATTCGGTTTAGTACTCTTTGATATCATGTTAAAGCCTTCCACTATCACCTTCTGTTCTTTTACAAGAACCTTCAAAACCTTCCCGGTTTTCCAAGTGCCATTACTACGATCTTGGCTTTTAGATTCTCCCGCTATGATA
>NZ_HF991106.1:0-44080 GCF_000432295.1 Bacteroides sp. CAG:189 | reverse complement strand
GGATAAAAGAGTACACTATTAAAATCAAGGGGAAGGACAGGTAAAAGGGAAGGTTAAAAAAACAAAGACGCTAAGAAGGAAAGAAAGAAAACTGAAAATTAGGTATGGGAAAAAGAGGGAGCTAAAGAGAAAAACATATCAGAAGGAAAGAAAGACAGGAAGATACTTAGACTATGTTTAAGTTTGCCTCTTAAAAGTTTTATCAGCTTCTTTTGGACAATATTTAAACTGGCTCTTAATATATAAGAGAAAGAAATTTGATGGAAAGGAAACAATAGGGATACAAAGCCGAAAGGCTTGATGCTAAAACATTTATTATTACATAAAATAAAGAGAGAAAGGAATATCAAAAAAAGAAGATGTCACACATTAGAAACACAAGAAGAAAGACTCTACGAAAAAGCATCAGAACCTCGTAGAGAAATCTATAGAATCTCGTAGAGAAACGAATCGATTCTCTACGAGGAAAAAGGGCAAAATACAGCATGTTGATATTCAGCAAATTAAGAAAGGAAACAAATGTATTCATTTTTCAGTATAAAAATGACAATTTTCTCTGAAAAAAGCGGCAGATACAACAATCAATAATAGAAAAAAAGCAAACATCTTCTTAAACATGGATGAACAATAGATAATGAGAAATACACTTTTACCAGAAACATAGACAAAAGAACAAGCATAATAAATATCAAATTATTGAATTAACAAGTAAAGATCAAAAAACTTAAAAAAGAAAAGGAGACCGAAGAATTTTACAAAGAACAAAGAGTAGGGAATAAGTATTATATATCAAACACATATTTCACCCCAAAGGGTGGCAAGCAAAAGAGTACTTTGCTTCATAAAAGCACCGATTACCAAAAACAATCAAAACAAATTTCATACAATACTTTGTCCTCATCATAGCAACGATAACGACTTCATCTTACTTAATTCAAAAAAGCATCAATAAATGCAGGCAATATTCCCCCCAAGATGTAATATCTCTCCATTTTTTTCGTATTTTTGTCCCAATATGCACGTTTTCGAACGGAAATAAAAAATTGCAAGAAATAAATGAGAGTTATAGACCTGATACATAGCAACGAGAAAACAGCTTTCTCTTTCGAAATTCTTCCCCCACTAAAGGGTACAGGAATTGAAAAACTATGCCGAGACATCGATACCCTGCGCGAGTTCGATCCCAAATATATCAACATTACCACGCATCGAAGCGAATACGTATACAAAGATTTGGGCAACGGACTGTTTCAACGCAACAGGTTAAGAAGACGACCGGGAACCGTAGCCGTAGCGGCCGCCCTTCAGAATAAATACAATATCACGGTTGTGCCGCATATCTTATGCAGCGGCTTCACCCGGGAAGAGACAGAGTATGTATTGCTCGACTTGCAGTTTCTGGGAATCACCGATTTACTGGTTCTTCGTGGAGACAAAGCTAAGCATGAGTCGATATTTACTCCCGAAGGAGACGGATATCACCACGCCATCGAGTTGCAAGAACAGATTAATAACTTCAACAAAGGAATATTCGTGGACGGCTCGGAAATGAAGGTTACCAATACCCCGTTTTCTTACGGTGTGGCCTGCTACCCCGAAAAACATGAGGAAGCCCCCAACATAGACTCGGACATCTATTGGCTAAAGAAGAAAGTAGAAGCCGGAGCGGAATATGCAGTAACCCAACTCTTTTATGACAATCAGAGATATTTCGAATTTGTGGAAAGAGTCAGAAAAGAAGGCATCGATATCCCCATCATCCCGGGCATCAAGCCTTTCAAAAAAGCTTCTCAGCTAAGCATGATACCGAAAACATTCAAAGTAGACCTACCGGATGATCTGGTGAAAGAAACACTGAAGTGCAAAAATGATGCCGAAGTACAGCAAGTAGGTGTAGAATGGTGTATCAAACAGTGCCGTGAACTGATGGCACACGGCGTACCGAGCATCCATTTCTACTCTATTGGTGCCGTAGACAGTATTAAAGAAGTGGCAAAAGAGATTTATTGATTTATAAATGATGATTTATGAGTTATAATCTATGGATGATGGTTAATGAATAATGATTGATAATTAATGGAAACCAATAAAATTAGAATATAGAATCGTGTTTTTTAAAGATGTAATCGGACAAGAAGAGACTAAGCAGCGACTTATTCAAGAAGTGAATGAAGGACGTATTCCGCATGCGCAGCTTATCTGTGGCCCTGAGGGAGTAGGAAAATTTCCTTTGGCCTTGGCCTATGCACGTTACATCAGTTGCACCAATCGCGGCACAACCGATGCTTGCGGTGTTTGTCCATCATGCGTAAAATTTAATAAGTTAGTACACCCGGATGTACATTTCGTATTTCCTGTTATAAAAACGGCACGAAGTGACGATTATATAGCCGAATGGCGCCGATTGGTACTGAATAACCCATATTTCAATCTCAATCATTGGCTGAACGAGATTCATGCAGAAAATTCACAAGCAGTAATCTACACCAAAGAAAGTGATGAAATCATGAAGAAGCTCAGCTTAAAATCAAGTGAGGGCGGATTCAAAATCACCATCATCTGGCTGCCTGAAAAAATGCAATTGCCCTGTGCCAATAAACTACTGAAGCTTCTGGAAGAACCACCCGAGAAAACTATTTTTCTACTGGTTTCCGAAGCTCCCGACATGATTCTTCCTACCATACTGAGTCGTACACAGCGTTTTAACATCCGCAAAATAGATGAAACGAGCATAGCAAACGCTCTTCAGGAAAAATATGGAGTACAACAAAGCAGTAGCATGACTATCGCCCATCTGGCCAACGGAAACTTTATCAAAGCACTTGAAACCATTCATCTCAATGAAGAGAATCAACTGTTTTTTGAGCTCTTTGTCAGTTTGATGCGGCTTTCTTATCAACGGAAAATCCGTGAAATGAAGCAGTGGAGCGAGCAAGTGGCAGGCATGGGGCGCGAACGCCAGAAAAACCTGCTCTCCTACTGTCAACGGATGATAAGGGAAAACTTTATCTACAACTTGCATCAGAAAGACCTGATTTATATGACACCGGATGAACAGAACTTTGCAACCCGATTTGCCCCGTTTGTCAATGAACGAAATGTAATGGGAATCATGGATGAACTAAGTGAAGCGCAACAGCATATCGAACAAAACGTAAATGCGAAAATGGTATTTTTCGATTTCTCATTGAAAATGATAGTGCTGCTGAAAAGCTAAAAGAAAAGGAAGAATGGAGATGGGAGAAGGAAAAGAAAAGAAAAAGAGAAATAAAGGCGGGGGAGAGGAAATTTTAATCGTTAAATTGTAAATCGTTAAATCGTAAATATATAGATGGACTTTAAATTACATAATGGGAGCGGCGGCCTTTGCTGCAAAAGTTGTTCCCGACAAGATAACAAATTAAATACTTACGATTGGCTGGCAGATATACCAGGCAATGCGGAAGAGAGTGATATGGTGGAGGTTCAATTCAAGAACACCCGCAAAGGATACTATCGTAACAGTAACAAAATAAAATTGGAAAAAGGAGATGTTGTGGCAGTTGAAGCGACACCGGGACACGATATCGGTGTGGTAACACTGACCGGACGCCTTGTTCCGCTGCAAATGCGGAAAGCGAACATCAAACCGGATGTGGAAATAAAACGTATCTACCGTAAAGCCAAACCCGTAGATATGGAGAAGTTCGACGAGGCGAAGGCCAAAGAACACGCCACAATGATACGTTCACGCCAGATTGCCGCCAATCTAAACTTGAACATGAAAATCGGAGATGTGGAATACCAGGGAGACGGTAACAAAGCTATTTTCTATTATATCGCAGACGAACGGGTGGATTTTCGCCAATTAATCAAAGTTCTGGCGGAGGCATTTCGGGTACGTATCGAGATGAAACAGATCGGTGCACGTCAGGAAGCCGGACGTATTGGCGGTATAGGCCCTTGTGGGCGGGAACTTTGTTGTGCCACTTGGATGACAAGTTTCGTATCTGTATCTACAAGTGCTGCCCGTTATCAGGATATATCGTTAAATCCTCAAAAGCTCGCCGGACAATGTGCAAAACTGAAATGTTGCTTAAACTACGAAGTAGACTGCTATGTAGAAGCACAGAAACGTCTGCCATCAAAAGAAATCGAACTGGAGACGAAGGACGGAACATTCTACTTCTTTAAAGCAGACATCCTAAGTAATCAAGTTTCCTACTCCACAGATAAAACATTTGCAGCCAATCTGGTTACCATCAGTGGCAAAAGGGCCTTTGAAGTAATCGGCTTAAACAAAAGAGGAATCAAACCGGATAGTTTATTGGAAGAAGAACATAAACAAGAACCCAAGAAACCGGTTGACCTTGTAGAGCAGGAAAGTCTGACCCGTTTTGACCGTGACCGCCGCCGAAAAGAGGGCAAAGAAGGAGGTGAAGGTGGAAACCGTAACAAGAAAAAGAAGAAAAACAACCGACCACAACAGGAAGGAGAAGGAAGAGTAAACCGACCGCAACAGGAGAATGGCAATCGCTCGCAACAAGAGAATGGAAACCGTCCACAACGGGAAGGTGGAAACCGTCCCGAACGTCCGCAACGAGAAAACGGCAATCGTCCGAATCGTCCGCAGCCCAATTCAGAAGGACAGCAATCTTCACAACCCGGTAACGGCAACGAACAACAACGTCCACGTAACGACCGTCCGAGAAACAATAACCGGCCGCCGCGGAACAACAATGACCGTCGCGGAGACAGGCCAAAAAATGAAGAAAGGTCTCAAAACAGCGAGAGACCACAAAACAATGAAAAGCCGGCTAAAGAAAGAAATGAAACCCCTGCACAGGAATAACATATGGCTTTTGTTTTTAACAGTAGTTTTTCTAACAACAGCCTGCGATAAGAAAACCGTGTATCACTCTTACCATGCCATCCCCACCGAAGGATGGAAAAAGAGTGATACACTCTTTTTCGATATCCCGATTAAAGATTCACTCACTCAGTTCAATCTCGCCGCAGAAATACGTAATAAGAGCAACTATGCTTATCGTAATCTGTATCTTGTAATCAGTCACAATTTAGAAGATAGCACAGTCTGGAAAACAGACACACTATTACTGATTCTGGCAGATAAAGAAGGGAAATGGAACGGTACAGGTTGGGGTAGTTTATTCCAATCCGAACTTCCCATCGGTACCATAGCCATACAGCATCCGGGAAACTATACCCTTAAAATTATCCATGGAATGCAGGACGAAATACTGAAAGGTATCAATGACATAGGGGTAAAAATAGATGGAAGAAGGGAGAATTGAAATGGGAGAGGTAGCTGCGCTATTATGCTGTATAGCACCTCTCCCTTCTCCATTCTCCCATTTTCCATTAAAGCCTTCTTCCGCGTCCCGCGTCAATTCTCAAGAAGATAAACAGTAGAATCGTAAAGCCCCATAAAGAAGATCCCCCATAACTAAAAAACGGTAGGGGGATACCAATGACAGGCGTCAATCCGAGCACCATACCGATATTAATAAAGACGTGGAACAGAAAGATACTAAGCACGGAATATCCATATACCCGCCCAAATGCCGACGGTTGACGTTCGGATACTACGATAAGCCGGAGAATCAATGCCAAAAACAACAACAAGACAATAGAAGAACCGACAAAGCCTTGCTCCTCACCTACCGTACAAAAAATGAAATCCGTATCCTGTTCCGGTACATATTTCAGTTTCGTCTGAGTACCATTCAAAAAGCCCTTCCCTGTAAGGCCACCAGAACCTACGGCTATTTTAGACTGATTTACATTATATCCGGCACCCGTCAAATCTTCTTCCAACCCCAATACCACTTTGATACGAATCTGTTGGTGTGGCTCGAGAATATTATCGAATACATAATCACTGGAATAAAGAAAACCGACAGAACCTATTAAAAAAAGTCCGATCAGCATATAAGACTTTTGACGCTCACTCAAAGAGAGAAATAACAAATAACCTACCACAACAACACATATCCCCCACTGTACCCACACCAAATTGAACGGGACAATAAATTCCGAGACAAGGAAAGCAATCAACATAATCAATAAGCTTCCGCCAAGAATATTCCGAACGGGTTCCCACTTTTTCCGGTATACCCATACCATTCCCCCGGCAAACAGCAGTATCATGGACAGAACCGAGAACTCTCCAATGGGAGTAGGTGTGTCGGCTATAAACACCTGATCGAAACGAATGCCGACAACAAAATAGACAACCGCACAAACACCGGAAAAAAGCACTACTCCCGGCATCCCTTCACGATAAAGCACCAGGAAGAAAGCCAGATACACCAATGCCGATCCTGTTTCTCTCTGCAAAATGATAAGCCCCATAGGGAGCAGGATAAAAGCAAGCAGAGCCAGAAAACATTTGCCTTTCTTTATATTAAAAGAATAAGAATTTATATATTTAGCCAAGACTAATGCCGTAGCAAATTTGGCGAATTCTGCCGGTTGTAAATTGACAGGCCCTAACTTTATCCACGAATTAGACCCCTTGATATCACTTCCTATAAATATAGTAGCAATCAGCAACAACATCATTCCTATATATATAATATAAGAAAACATATCGTACATCCTGTCCTCGAGCATCAACAGGATAAAACCCAGCCCAAACGAGCAGATAATCCACATAAATTGCTTACCGGCACGGGTAGAGAAATCCAGAAAATCCCGTTCCCCATAATCATAGCTGGCTCCGCAAACACTAAACCATCCGGCTATGATAAGGAGCAGGTAAATGGCAATTGTTACCCAATCCAGTGTCTTCCACAAACTATCGCTCCTCGTTACCATACATTATTATTCTATCACTAAACTCGGCTGCCTTTACTTCACTGGCAGGAGAAAGTTTCCCATTTAAATACTGTTCCATCATCAAAGCACCGATCGGTACTCCGTAAGTCGCACCGAATCCTCCATTTTCCACATAGACGGCAATCGCTATTTTGGGATTGTTCATCGGAGCAAAGCCCATAAAAACAGAGTGGTCGTGCCCACGATTTTGAGCTGTTCCGGTTTTACCACAGATTTCACCGTCCGGGAAAATATAGCCGGCCGTTCTACAAGTCCCTCCTGTCACAGCAGCACGCATTCCTTTCACAACCTCTTCATAATGAATCCGGTCGATAGTCGGTACACGTGGAGTACGATAAAGGCTGTCGATTTCATTATCCTGAATTTCTTTCACAATATGCGGAGTGATGAAATGTCCCCGATTGGCAATCGTTGCGCTCAGATTGGCAATCTGCAAAGGAGTAGCCAGAATTTCTCCTTGTCCGATAGCAATACTGATAACCGTCAATCCGTTCCATCGCCCTTTATAGGGTTTATCGTAGAAAGCAGCATTAGGGATAAGTCCCCGGCCCTCACCAGGCAGATCCACTCCCAACCTGTAACCGAAACCTTGGGAAACCATGTGGTCTTTCCACACCGTTATTGCATTCTGCGGAGAACCGTATTTACGATCACCAAACATCCGGTACAAGCCCCAACAGAAATAAGAGTTACATGAAGTAGCCAATGCCGGAACCAATGGCAATGGAGAAGCATGACCATGACATCCCACTTTTAAACTTCCATGTATAAAGCCGTGATAGCACGGAAACATCGGAGTATTTTCCTGAATAATTCCTTCTTGCAGAAAAGTCAGTGCCTGGGCAGCCTTAAAAGTAGATCCCGGAGGATAAGCACCCATCAATGCCCGATTCAGCAAAGGTTTTTGCTTATCACGTTGAAGCATCAGATGATTCTTACCGCGTTGGCGGCCAATCATCAGATGAGGATCAAAATCCGGAGAAGAGACCAGACACAATATCTCTCCTGTCGCCGGTTCAATAGCAACAATGCTACCGATTTTATTCTTTAGCAGTCGCTCCCCTAACATTTGTAAGTCGATATCCAATCCCAAAGTCAGATTTTTGCCGGGAACGGAAGGACGATCGAATTGCCCATCCATATAATGCCCCTGAATACGTCCATGCGCATCCCGAAGCAATATCTCAACACCTTTCTCACCACGGAGATACTTCTCGTAGGATTTCTCAACCCCCTGCTTTCCTATATAGTCGCCACGGATATAATAGTCATCATTTTCAATATCCCGCATCGAAACTTCTCCAATATCCCCCAAAGCATGAGCAGCCGAGTTATAAGTATACTGCCGGATCGTGCGTCTCTGAATATAAAAACCGGGGAACTTAAACAACTTTTCCTGAAATACGCCACACTCTTCTGCCGACAGTTGCGACATAAACAACTGATTGGTATATCTCGAGTATCCCGGATTCCTCCGACGGTCTTTCATATCAGCCATGATTTTCAAAAACTGCTCCCGAGTGATATTCAATGCCTGGCATAAATCGAGTGTATCCAACTCCTCCACTTCTTTAGGTACAACCGTTATGTCGTATGCCGGCTGATTAAACACAAGCAGTTTCCCATTACGGTCGTACATTGCACCACGTGAAGGGTATTGTATCTTATTCAAAAAAGCGTTACTATCGGCATTTTTTTTATAATCATCCGTAGATATCTGCAAAAAGAAAAGCCGCATCATGTAGATAAGAACAATGCAGACAGCTACTCCTCCAATGACAAATTTTCGTTTCTCTAATACATAATCTTTTGCCATGTCTATCTCCTTATTCCTTCAATAGCCATAATACAGGTTACGGTCAGCAGAGTACATGCAACTACTCTTAACAACAACAACGGTATGTTGGAAAATGAAAAGAACTCGATACCGAGCAAAACCAAATGATGCACAAAAACGCTTGTCACCGCAAATTTCAGAAAAGAGGAAATCCCCATCGTCCGGATAGAAGGGATGATACTATCCAATGTGTCACGAGGTGTAAACAAACGCAGAAAAGTGGGACGCACAAAAGCTAAAAACACAGTCGCCGCCGCATTCATCCCCGGAGTATCAGAAAATATATCGACCGTAAGTCCCAGAAAGAAAGCCCAAAGCATCAATTCGTTACGAGAAGTGCCGGAAGCGAATTTTAAGATGAAATAGACATATAGAAAGGGAGTAGCATATCCTGCTATATGAACATTATTCAGGATCAGCACTTGCAAAAGAACCAATCCCACAAACCATCCCATTCTATGTATATAGCTTGTCATCATTATTTTGTACTCATATTTTCAAGTTCCCTCTGTTCTCCCTGTCCACTTCGGGAAATCACTCTGACATTACCTAATTTACCAAAATCAGTAGCTAATTTTATTTTCAGCAAATAGGAAAGTCCATCATTAGAATCGGACATATCGTCTACCGTGCCTACCATCACCCCTGCCGGAAAAACAGTAGAATAACCGCTTGTTACCACCGTATCCCCAAGATTGAACTCCGCATGGCGGGGCAGATCCTTTAAATAAGCATACCGAGAATCACCATATTCCCACTTCAAATAACCAAAATATTCACTGCCGATAATTTTACAACTGATACTCGACTTACTGTTTAAAACCGAGATAACCAGTGAATAAGAAGGGGATGTCTTATAAACAATACCAACCACACCGTTGCCATCTACCACTCCCATTTCGGGACGGATACCGGACGAAGAGCCCTTATCCAATGTGATATAATTATCGGCTTGATTCAAACTATTCCGAATGACATGCGCCTTGAATATCTTATAATCGGCCTGTTCCAGATATCGAATACTATTCATGGTTATAGAATCTATCCGATAATCTTTCAATCTGTTTTCCAAATTAGTTATTTGCTGTTCGAGAGCCATATTACGATCCAGCAAATCCTCATTTACCGATTTTAGATGGAAATAAGAAGAAATACCGCCTGAAACCTCATAAACCTTTCCGGCAACGACATTAGCGGATGTAAAAAAAACACTCTGCTGATAATTATTAAAACGGAATAACAGCACAAAACAGATCACCTCCAATAATATGAAGAGAAGCCAGTAATTGTACTTAAGAAGAAAATTCAGTAAATTCCGCATGATTAATAATTATTCAATGTGCCAATATGCCAATGTGCCAATTATAAGCACCCATATACTAATTACTCTTCAGCATAACAGCGCAGCCAATTGGCACATTGGCACATTGACATATTGGCACATTATTTAATTGGCACATTATTTATCTCATCAAGAATGAGAAGCGATCTATGTTCTTTAATGCCACACCTGTTCCCTTTGCTACAGCGTGAAGCGGATCTTCCGCAATGTGGAAAGGTATATTAATCTTATCCGTCAGACGTTTATCGAGTCCACGAAGCAAGGCACCACCGCCCGCCAGATAAATGCCATTATGAACTATATCGGCATACAACTCAGGAGGTGTATTTTCCAATGCACTCAATACGGCCGTTTCAATCTTGGAAATTGACTTTTCCAGACAATGAGCCACTTCCTGATAACATACGGGAACTTCCATCGGAAGCGCAGTGATACGATTCGGACCGTGAACAATATAATCTTCAGGGGCATCATCGCCCAACTCGGTAAGCGCAGCACCTACATTGATCTTAATACGCTCCGCCATACGCTCGCTGACTTTCACATTGTGCTGACGACTCATATACTCCTGAATATCGGCAGTAAGATCGTCACCAGCAATACGGATAGAATTATTGGAAACAATACCACCCAATGAAATAACAGCAATTTCGGTAGAACCACCACCTATATCGACAATCATATTGCCTTCCGGCGCCTCTACATCGATACCGATGCCGATAGCAGCAGCCATAGGTTCAAATACCAAATATACATCACGACCACCGGCATGCTCGGCAGAGTCACGAACTGCACGAAGTTCAACTTCCGTACTACCCGAAGGCACTCCGATCACCATGCGAAGTGAAGGAGAGAATAAATGGCTACGGGTATTCACCTGTTTGATGAGTCCGCGCATCATCTGTTCACAAGCATAGAAATCGGCTATTACACCGTCGCGAAGCGGGCGGATGGTACGTATATTTTCGTGGGTCTTTTCGTGCATCATCTTTGCCTTCTCACCCACGGCGATCATCTTATCAGTACGACGGTCCAAAGCCACCACCGACGGTTCGTCTACCACAATCTTACCATTGGTAATGATGATGGTATTGGCGGTTCCCAAGTCCATCGCTATTTCTTGTGTAAAAGAGAATAATCCCATGTATATTTACGATTTAACTATTTACGATTTACGATTCAAATATCTTTCTCTCACGATTCAACCATTTACGATTTACAAAGAAACGAACTTTCATCATAAATCGTAAATTGTCAAATCGTAAATCTGTTTTAGTGTTTAAAATGGCGAATACCCGTCGTCACCATTGCAATGCCATGTTCATTACAATATTCGAATGTCAATTCATCCTTTACAGATCCACCCGGCTGAATAACGGCTGTTACTCCCTCGTTACCTGCAATTTCCACACAGTCGGGGAAAGGGAAGAAAGCATCCGAAGCCATCACAGCCCCATTCAAATCGAATCCGAATGTTTTCGCTTTCTCTATTGCCTGTTTCAAGGCATCTACGCGGGAGGTTTGCCCTACACCACTTGCCAGCAATTGTTTATTTTTAGCAAGTACGATTGCGTTCGATTTACTGTTCTTCACAATTTTGTTGGCGAACAACATATCCTCTACCTCTTCGGGTGTAGGAGCTTTATCGGTCACGGCCTTTAAATCAGCCACAGTTTCGATATTCAAGTCTCTTTCCTGTACCAACACACCGTTCAATAATGAACGGAATTGCTTTTTCGGCAACTTAACTTCTTTGCGGACAAGTATGATACGGTTTTTCTTTTGTCCCAGAATTTCCAATGCATCTACATCATAGTCGGGAGCAATCACCACTTCAAAGAATATCTTATTGATCTCTTCTGCTGTTTCCTTGTCAATGACAGCATTGGTTATCAACACACCACCGAATGCAGAAACCGGATCACCGGCCAACGCGTCTTTCCATGCTTCAAGTACCGTAGAACGGGAAGCCAAGCCGCAAGCATTGTTGTGTTTCAGAATAGCAAAAGTAACATCCTCGAATTCATCAATCAGTTCAACTGCCGCATTGATATCCAATAAGTTGTTATATGAAATTTCTTTTCCATGAATTTGATCGAACATTGCTTCCAAATTTCCATAGAAAAATCCTTTTTGATGGGGATTCTCACCATAGCGAAGCATTTTCTGATCATTGGCAGATTGACGGAAAGCCGAACCTTCTTCGGCATCAAAGTAGTTGAAAATAGCCGAATCATAATGTGAAGATACGGCAAAAGCTTCTTTAGCCATCCAACGGCGTTCTTCCAATGAAGAGTTGGCACCATGCTCCATCAACATATCGAGCAATGGTTTATATTGAGCCTGAGAAGCGACAATCACCACATCATTGTAATTTTTTGCAGCAGCACGAATCAACGAGATTCCACCTATATCGATTTTCTCAATGATAGCCGCCTCATCAGCACCTGATGCCACGGTTGCTTCAAATGGATAAAGATCTACAATCACGAGATCTATTTCCGGGATTTCATACTTCTCAATCTGCTGAATATCCTGTTCCAGTCCACGACGACAAAGGATACCTCCGAAGATTTTCGGATGCAATGTCTTCACACGGCCACCTAAAATAGAAGGATATGACGTCAAGTCTTCTACAGCCTTACAGGGATATCCCAATGATTCTATAAACTGACGAGTTCCACCCGTTGACAAAAACTCAACTCCTTCTTCATGCAATTTGGTGATAATTTCATCCAAACCTTCCTTATGATAAACCGACACTAAAGCGGTTTTTATTCTTTTTGACTCAGACATGGGTTTGCTTATTAAGTATTTGATGTGCAAAGTTACGAAATATTGTTTATCGCACGTAATAAATAAGGTGTGAATTAATAATAAAAAAGCGTCGACTCAAAATATTATGAGTCAACGCTTTGATATATGTACAATTGTTTATACAAAACTATTACCAGATAGACACCCGTTTGTCAACCGGCAGGAACATCGGATCGTCCTCTGTTACATCAAAAGCCTCGTACCATGCACCGATTTGCGGTAACGCACCATTGACACGCCATTTTCCCAATGAATGCACATCCAATTTAGTAAGACGAAGGATCTCTTCCGGACGGATATTGCCTGCCCACACATTCGCGTAAGCCAGGAAGAAACGTTGTTCGGGTGTAAAGCCGTTTTCGTCTTTTAGCGGAGCCTGCACCGTTGCATTTTTAAATGCCTGATAGGAAACCTGCAAACCACCGTGATCGGCAATATTCTCACCCAGAGTCAACTGTCCATTAGCATGGACACCCGGTGCCACTTCGATGCTATCGAAGAAATTAACCATCACTTGCGCACGCTCTTCAAAGTTTTTCGCATCTTCTTCCGTCCACCAGTCTTTCAAATTACCGTCTTTATCATATTGACGTCCCTGGTCGTCAAATCCGTGTGTCATTTCATGGCCGATCACCACACCGATAGCACCGTAATTGAAAGCATCGTCAGCATTCATATCGAAAAACGGATACTGAAGAATACCTGCCGGGAAACAGATTTCATTGGTAGTAGGATTGTAATATGCATTTACCGTCTGCGGAGTCATCAACCACTCATCCTTATCTACCGGTTTACCCGCTTTCGCAATCATTTCGGCATGTTCCCATTGATTGGCACGTTCTATATTTGCCCAATAGGAATCGTCCTTGATTTCAAGTGACGAATAATCTTTCCATTTATCGGGATAACCGATTTTCACATGGAAAGTGGCCAGTTTCTCAAGTGCTTTCTCTTTGGTCGCATCACTCATCCAAGCCAAATTCTTAATGCGTTCTCCCAGAGATGTCTGCAAATTCTTCACCAATCCTACCATACGTTCTTTGGCAGCAGCCGGGAAATATTTTTCCACGTACATCTGCCCTACGGCTTCTCCCAAAGAACCGTCAACCGTGCTCACAGCACGTTTCCAACGCGGCTTCATCTCCTGTTTTCCAGACATGACTTTACCATAAAATTCAAAGTCCTGCGCCACAAAATCATCACTCAGGCAACCTGCTGCGTTATTAATAAGATTCCACTGCAAATAAGCTTTCTGATCTTCAAGCGCTACATTATTTACGATATCGTTCACCTCCTTTATGGAATTCGGCTGACCTACATTTACTTCCGCCAAATCATTCAAACCGAGAGTAGAAAAGAACACATCCCATGCAAAAGGAGCATATTCCTTCTTCATCTCTTCCATTGTTTTCTTATTATAGTTGGCATGCGGATCACGCAATTCCACCATAGAACGGGCCGATGTAGCCAGACGGGTTTCAATCTTCATAACAGCCTCCATTGCTTTTCGGGCAACCGCCTCGTCATATCCGGCAAGCCGGAACATCTTCACAATATGGTTTTTATAAGCCTCACGAATTTCTTTTGTCTTATCATCATTTTCTAAATAATAATCGCGCTCACCCATTCCCAAACCGGCTTGATAAGTATGCACCGTGTTCACAGAACTGTTCATATCATCAGCAGCTACATAAACAGCAAAATAAGGATGCATTCCGTTCTTATGCATTTCTGCTATCATGGTATAAATTTCGGACTTATCTTTCAATCCGGCAATCTTCTCTAATTCTGCTTTGATAGGAGTTGCACCGTCTTTATTCAACTTCACACTATCCATCGCCATGTTATAAAGATCGCCTACTTTCTGAGCAACGCTACCGGCTTCGTGGGGAGCGGAAGCTAATTCTTCAATAAGTCCGCGAAGTTGTTCCCGATTGTTTTCGGCCAACATATCGAAAGAACCGAAACGTGAATACTCGTCTGTGAGAGGATGATTCTTCATCCAACCGCCACAGGCATACTGATAAAAATCAGCTCCCGGAAGAGCCAATGTGTCAAGGTTAGCAAGATCAATACCGGAAGTAAGGGTCTGCTGCTTGCTGCTGTTGCATCCTGTTGTCATCATGCAAATTGCAAGAATTGGTAAATACTTGATTACTTTCATATATCTAAAGTTATTAATTACTCATCATTGTTTCAGTTCTTCCAGTTCAATCGAAACCTTCTCCCACTCTTCTACGGTCCGGTCGAGCTGTTGTTTCAGTTTTTGATGCTGTTCGTAAAGCGTCATGTCCGAAGCCCCTTCCGGAGTAGCCATTTTCTCTTCCAGAATAGCAATAGCAGACTCCGTCTGCTCAATCTCCGTTTCACAATCGGCCACCTGACGTTCCAGCTTTTTCAGTTTCTTGTTAAGTTCTTTTTGAGCTTCATAAGAAAGCTTACTTTCCGATTGAGAAATCCCTTCCGTTGCTGTTTCCTTTTTAGTATCGACAGGAGATGCGGAAAGCGCAGGAGCCTTTTGCAGTTCATTCAGGCTTTCGATCTTTTTTTTCTGCAGAAAATCATAAATACCACCGATATGTTCTTTCACCTGCCCGCCACCAAACTCATAGACTTTAGTCGCAAGTCCGTCAAGAAAATCACGATCATGACTAACGATTATCACCGTACCGTCAAACTCGCGTATCGCCTCTTTCAGCACATCTTTCGAACGCATATCCAGATGGTTGGTCGGCTCGTCGAGAATAAGGAAATTCACCGGTTCGAGCAGAAGCTTTATCATTGCCAAGCGAGTACGCTCACCACCGGAAAGAACTTTTACTTTCTTATCCGAAGCCTCCCCGCCAAACATGAAAGCTCCAAGAATGTCACGGATCTTAAGACGGATATCTCCCGCCGCTACCCGATCGATTGTATCAAATACGGTAAGACTTTCGTTCAGCATCTGTGCCTGATTTTGGGCAAAATAACCGATCTGCACATTATGCCCGATTGTCAGTTTGCCTTGATAATCGGTGATTTCTCCCATGATACATTTTACCAATGTAGATTTACCCTCACCGTTTTTTCCGACAAAGGCTACCTTCTCGCCACGATTAATCGTAAGATTTACATTCTGGAAGACAACATGCGAACCGTATGCCTTTCTCACATCTTCGCAAATCACCGGATAATTCCCACTGCGGCTGGAACAGACAAATTTCAAACGCAAGGCCGAATTATCCTCTTCATCCACCTCAATGCGGTCTATCTTTTCCAACTGCTTGATACGACTCTGCACCTGCACCGCCTTTGTTGCCTTGTAACGGAAACGCTCGATGAAATCCTCCGTATCCTGTATCTGTTTCTGTTGATTTTCATAGGCACGAAGCTGCTGTTCGCGGCGCTCTTTACGAAGCACAACGAACTCATCATATTTCACTTTATAATCGTATATCTGCCCGCAAGTAATTTCAATGGTACGCGTCGTTACGTTATTGAGAAAAGCACGGTCGTGACTGACCAACACCACGGCATTGGCACGCGTGGAAAGGAAATTCTCCAACCACTGGATACTCTCGATATCCAAATGGTTCGTAGGCTCATCCAAAAGCAGTACATCGGGACGACGCAACAGCAGTTTCGCCAGTTCGATACGCATACGCCAACCACCGGAGAATTCGGAAGTAGGGCGATCAAAATCTTCCCGTCTGAAACCTAATCCAAGAAGCGTACGTTCTATTTCCGCACGGAAATTAGTCCCGCCCATCATCAAAAAACGGTCGTTCTCATGCGTAAAGCGGTCGATAAGCTTATGGTATTCTTCCGATTCATAATCGGTACGGTCCGCCAACTCCCGGTTCATCCTCTCCAAATCGGCCTGCAACTGAAAGATATGCTCGAAAGCCTGCTCGGCCTCCTCCATCACAGTATGCGCATCAGAGAGTATCATCACCTGCGGCAAATAGCCGATAGTTACCTCTTTGGGAATGGCAATTACACCCGCTGTCGGGCTCTGCAAACCGGCCAGAATTTTAAGCATGGTCGATTTACCGGCTCCGTTCTTACCCACCAGGGCAATACGGTCTTTCTTGTTAATAACGTAAGACACGTCCGAAAATAAGGGCGTGGCATTAAATTCTACGATAAGTCCTTCAACTGATATCACTTTGCTAACGAATAATTGATATTGGGTTGCAAAGATAGCAATTTATCCCTTAACCGATAAAGCTTCAAGTGGTTAATTACTTACATTTGTCAATTTTCGTTCAGTCAATGATCCATTCACCCAAATTCCGCTCTTCGGAATCGAAAGAGATGCCTATTTTAACAAGCTTACGACCGTCTGCCATATAAGGGATAAGAAACTCTGTATCCCTATCGGGAGTTTGCGAAACGGAGCAGTAGAAAGAATATTCATCACAACACGGATTTAGCAATTGATATTTGCAAGGATAACATATTCCCGACAGATAATATGCGCAAGAAGAAAAATATCAGAAAGGCACCTGCACACCGTTCGTCGCTTTCCTGTCCAGAGAGCAATAACCGGGCATTAGCTTCAAACCGGAAGAACGGGTAAACCCGGTAACAGGAGGCTTCACTCCGTTACGTATCCAATATATAGCGGCTTTCAACAGCACATCATTCTCCTTATCCCCCAGTTCCACATGATTCACTATCGGACGATAATCGCTATTCGGCTCATCCGGTTCCCAGTCTGAAGAAAAGCCGTCTTTGTATTCCGATTGATCCTGCACATTGAAAATCCGGCAGACAATGGGATGCAGTTCGTAATCGTATTTGTCATTGGTGAGTGTAATAGAACCTACATTCTTGCCTTCGGTCTGTTCGCCCAGCAAATATACATCGTAGTAGGGGCGCAATCCGTTAATCACCGCTTCCGAAGCCGAAGCCGTGCGGTTGCTGGTCAACACGAACAGACGAGGCAGATTGAGATTCTGTTCCGCCCCCTCTAATTTATAGGTAACCGTTTTAGACTGTATATCATTGTATTGCAAATAACAGAACGTGTTTCCCAAGGCAGATTCCGGCGCCAACAATTCGGCAAGTATCTGCGCAGAGGTCACAAGGCCACCGCCGTTGTAGCGAAGATCCAGCACAAACTCCTCGACCCCCTCTGCCTTAAATGCACCAAACTGTTGGCGAAGCTCGTTATTATACGTCTCATCCTTATCCCCGTCGGGGCCGGAGGTGAAGTGATTATACACCATATAACCCACCTTTTTATGTCCGGTAGACTCGTCTTGAAATGTTTTTGTCAGAAAAATAGGATCATCCTCTACCATGGCCGGAACCAACTCCACCGAATGTGTATCGTAATTGGAATAATGATCCGAAACATCCAACACAACCGTTTTCCCACTCAACAGATCAGACACGTTTCCATCACTTACATTCGCACCATTTATTTTATGAATCCAGTCACCACGCCGCAAACCTTTTTTCTCAGCAGGTGAGCCCGGCAATACATATAGAACACTGACCGCACGATATCCCGCACCGTTTATTATCCAAGTCTGAAACTCAAAACCAAGCGTTGGTTCTTCTCCCATGTTCGACCGTGTGGCTACAGATTTCTTTTTCTTAATTGTAGAATAATAATAACGGGTCTTATTTTTGGTTTTTCCGTCTTCCGACGCTAACAGTGAGTAGAAAAAATCTTCCGGATCAGCATTAAAATTCAGCTCCTTTTTATCAGGAATCTCTTCATACCATAAATAATAACTACGCATCGCACTCTCAATCCATTGGTTCGTAGTTTTATCACTCTTATCATCATCGTCATCCTTACAGGCGGAAAAAGAGAATACAAACCCTAACACAAGACACATACGGCCATATATGGAAAACTTCATCATAACTATCTTTCTTTTAGTTCGATATATGCGGACAAAGATACGAAAAAAGGGAAAGCCGATGCCTTCCCTTTCCCTTTTTATATTGTCCTTTAACGATCAGAACAATTTTGCCGGATACTCACCGGCATCCACCAATGCCTGTATCTTATCCACTACTCCCTGACGGTCGGCAGCGTATGTCACGCCAAACCACTTACTGGTAGTATCAAGCACTTTCACACGGGCAGTTCCGTCATTAATCAGTTTATTTACCATCAACGGAATGAAATATTCGGCTTTCAAGTTGTCCATATTGGCCTTAAGGAATTCTTTGAAGTATTCTTCGGAATATTCAAAATAATCGGGAGTAAAGCCCCACATATTCATTGAAACCGGAGTATTGTCGGCAATACTCTGCATCACACCGTTCTCATCTTTGAAAGATACCTTACCGTCAATACGTTCGATGGCCGTACGTTCAACCACAGTTGTCAAATAACCTTCCGCATTCGTTTCGCATACGCCACGAGCAACCGAACCGCTTTCGCTCAATGTATTACCTACACGATAACCTACCATGCAATAGTCATTCTTTTTCCCGTCCATCTCGCTCAGTGCAGCACCCAACACGGCAAAGCTGTCACGACCGTAGAAGTCGTCTGCATTGATAACGGCAAACGGCTCTTTGATAACGTCTTTACCCATCAATACGGCATGATTCGTTCCCCAAGGTTTTACACGGTCAGCAGGACAAGTAAAGCCTTCGGGCAGGTTATCCAGTGCCTGGAATACCAATTCCACCGGGATATGGTTTTCGTATTTACTCAATATTTTTTCACGGAAGTCTTTCTCGAAGTCCTTGCGGATAACGAAAACAACTTTGCCGAACCCACCGCGAATCGCATCATAGATAGAATAATCCATAATAGTTTCGCCATTCGGACCCAGTCCGTCAAGTTGTTTCAAGCCTCCATAACGGCTGCCCATACCGGCAGCAAGTACAAATAAAGTTGGTTTCATAACTGTGTAATATTAAAAGGTTAGTGATGTCAATGTTCCGACAACGGTGCAAATGTACAAAATTATATGGACGCAGAATGACACATTTCGTTCAAAGTTTACCTTTTTTAATTCAATTGTAAGCTTAGAAGGGATAACCAATGGCAAAGTGTATACCTAATTGTTTCCAAAATGCCCCCCTCACATTATAGTATCCCGACTTCCCCGTTTCATACGGATCATGCAAAGGCACTCCGCAATCGAGCCGGAAGACAAGAAAATCGAGGTCATAACGCAACCCGACACCGGTACCGAGAGCGATTTGTTTGGCAAATGTTTTCAACCGGAGTTGCGCATCAGGGCGGTCGGAGTCATAACGCATCAGCCAGACGTTTCCCGCATCCAAAAAGACCGCTCCATGAAGATCTTTATAAATGCGGAAACGATATTCGATGTTTGCTTCCAAACGAATATCACCAGTCTGATCAAGATAAGAAAATTCACTCTTTTCCGGATGATAGCCACCGGGACCGATACTACGTACCGTAAAGGCGCGGATACTATTGGCACCACCGACATAAAATTGCTCGCTATAAGGAGCAACATGTGAATTACCATAGGTCCATATCACCCCACCGGCTATCCGGGCAGCAACGGAATTATTACGATCTATCTTCCATAAATAACGATAGTCGGTATTCAATTTAAGAAATTGCGCAAACGGTGCCCCCAACAGATTTTTCTCTTTTTCACTGAACGGCTTGCCGAAAATACGGTAAATACAAGAAGTCAAATTACCGGCAGAAGTAAAAGTAGTCTGCCACCAACTGGAGTTACGCACTCCACGGACAGTCGAATTATCATAGGTATAAGTATATTCCATAGCCGGAATAAACTGGTTCTGCAAACTGAGCAACAATGCCCTGTTGTCTTTGGCGATAGAATCGAATGCACTCGTGCGGTGCTGCAACACATTAAAAGTCAAACGAAAAGGCGTCAATGAATGCCTGCTGGTACGTGTCGGTTGAAAATCATACGTCGCATTTCCACCAAAAGAGAGTAATTTATAGTATTTGGCACGATTCATTTGGTCTACATACAAACGAAAAGTGGTAGAAGCAGGAAAATCATATTCACGATCTCCGAACTGAGGAAATACCACCCGTGGAAACATAAGAGAAGTAGAAGCCCCCATCTCCCAACTGTTCAACAAAGAAGAATTCTTACCACCACCGGTCTGCCATTCATAAGAACCTTTCAACTTCACATTCCAGGTTTCGCCACCGCCAAACACGTTATTGCGGGTGACGGAGAAAGAAGCGCCGGGACCGGTCTGGTCATTACTCTTGGTGGTAACATTCAATTCGAGCTCCGCATCGAGCGGCTTGTCAAAAGTAGCCTGCAGGGTGACATCGAGCGTATCGCACGCGGCAGTCGTATCACGCGGTGTATATTGCATATCCATATAACGGAAAATTCCCAATTGAGCCAGTTTTTCCTGAACACGTTGCTGACGATACTGACTGTAAAGACGGCTACGCTGTGAATTGCGTAATGAGTCACTCTTCACATATGCCTGATAGTTTAACCAGCGATAAAGCATATTAGGGCGTACCTGCATCTTATTATAGAAATGTATGTCCATCCCTTTATAGTTCATGCTGTCATTGGGCTGCTCGCCATTCTTGCCGATCAGATAAACAGTCTTGTTCCCTACATAATACCGTCGTTGTGCCGCTGCCGGCAGGCCTGCTACGGGGATAAGCCGTAAACTGACGTGCCCTCCGGGTATAAGAGTCGTATCAGCCTGATAAGTCATATAATCGGGGCGGAAGTAGAAGTACCCCACATTGCGCAGCAAAGTACTGAGACGGTTACGTTCTTCGTCCAGATCACTCACATTAAACTGTTCGCCCGGAGTCAGTAATGACCATCGGCGTCCCCGTTCCATGATACGAAGTGTTTGCGGAGTGAAACGGTCATAATATACCGTATCGATAAAGTAAGGATTACGCATCTCGACTGTATACTCTACCCGTGCTTTCAAGCTGTCTTTCGGATTAACGATTGTCTGCTGACTCACTTTCCCATTAAAATAGCCATAATCATGCAACAGGTTCGTAGCCACTTTTACACGCAATTCCGGATTAACAGTAGAAATAAATACAGGTTTCGCCGCAAAACGATTGAATACCCACTTACCGAATCCTTTCTCATACTTTACAAAATCATTGTACACCCACATCCCAAAAGGGATAGGCAAAACACCAAATAATTTGGTTGACGGGCTTTTATCCAATGCCGCCTTTACCTCGCCGATAGCTGTCTCGCCGACAGAAGTTTTGGACGGGTCTTTGAAAATGTCTTTATTGCCGGTATACAACACTTCACCCTCCGGCAAATGTTTTGTAGTCGAACAACCAAACAATAATATGCCAATAAGAGAATATATCAATATGCCAATGAAAGGTAACCGTATCCTCTGCCCACAGATTGCTTTTACTCTTTTCATCCTCATTTCTTTTTCTTTTTAAATATAAACAATTCACTCAGGCGGTCCATTTTCTTGCGGAGCACCAAACCGACACCGGTCTCAGTAATTTCACCTTCAAAAACACTTTCATAGTTCTTGTTATGGAACAGGCGGATGTAACGTGTACCGGACTGATCCAACCGGTATTCCAACGAAATATTATCGATAAACGATTCTACGTCATTAGTAGCATTGGCACCGGTAGAAACTTTACCTCCCAACACTATCTGAAAACGATCGTTAAAGAAACGCTGGGAATAGCGGAAACTGTAGTCCGTCCGCTTACCACCGGCATCCGAATCATCATGATCTTCTACTCCGAACGAAAGGCTGGCATTCTTCATGTTTCCTGTCAGAGCATTAATCTGGCTGGCAAGCACGGAGTTAAGCGCCGCTCCCATATTCAAATTCATACCGCTTCCCCCTCCCGAATCGGCAAGATATATACCGGTAGCCAGCATAGCCACAGCTTGTTTGCTACGCTCGTCCGGCCCCATACCCGCCAATTGGTTCTGTACGGAAGCATCATCCGGTGCATCGATTTCAAAAGCCAATGAAAGGTTATCGAGACGATTCTTTACCACAATCGAAATATCAAAATTCACCATACGTGATGTACCGTCTTCCTGTGTCACAGAAGCACGCACACGTTCTGTCGCCTTGAAGTTCAGCATCGGATCCATCAGATTACCGGTCCAGTCTACATAACTTCCATTTTGTATCTGGAACTCTTTCAACGGGATCACCGGCAAGGCATATTTCATCATCCCCCCCGACAAAGTATACCGGCCGGTAAGAGTAAGATCACCTTGCGGCGTATACTGTAAAGAGAGATCGCCTCCACCTTCCAATTCCACCCGGCTACTGCGGTCGGCACTCAGATCCGCTTTCAAACGAACGGCAGGATCAATGTGTATTGTCATTATCATGTCCAATCCCCCCAGAGAAAGAGTAGACTCTTCTTCCTTATTCAGAGAAGTGGTATCTGCAAAAGAGGTGAAAGTCACCAGATCACTCAAGCGATCCTGTACCGTAAGCGGTGAATCGGTAAGCACATAAGTAACATCGGTATTACCCAACAGGTTTACATTACCACGCATCATAAGCCCGTCCAACGGTCCGCGCACCGTAGCATCAAGATCGACAAACACCTTACCATAAACCATACTCTCCTTAGTCCGTTTGGCATTAAGCAACGTATAGTTTTCCGCAAACAGTTTAAGATTCGCCATCGGCCGGCCCATATCCCGAAAATCGACATAACCATCGATACTGAACGGGTTCTGACTGGTAGTATAAATCGCAAACTTATCAAATACAATCCGATTGTTCTGTACCTGTATCGGCCGATTGTCAAATATAAACCGGGCATCGGCCTGCCGTGCATAAACGGAAACACTATCCAATGACAATCCGCCATTAATCAACGGACTGTCGGTATATCCCGTAATATGCAAGTCGCCGTCCATATCGCCGGAAAGAGTCACCATCTGATCGGGTACAAAAACATTGGCTATGCTGAGAGGAAAATGTTCGAGTGTAGAGTTCACTACAATGCTGTCCTTGCCCGAAACTGCCGGATACAACGCACCATCAGCAACCATAATTTCAGTACCCTCATGCGTAAGATAAGTATTGACGTACTGCTTACCTTTCTCTCCCGGAAGCCAGGTAGCTCCCAAAGCCACATCACCGATACGCTGCCGTTCATAAGTCAGTTCATCGATACTTGCTTCCGCAGATAATTCCAACGATTTCTCCGTCTGTATATAGTGGGCCTCTGCCGAAAGCAATCCGGTAATCTGCGGCATATAAGGTAGAATGCTGAACACTTCCTCCAACCGGATACGCCGTAATTCGACATCCATATTCTGCAACGAAACGGTATCGCTCGGCAAAGATTGCATACGGATTCCCATACCTTCATTATCCTGCATATCGACATTGGCATAAACGCGCATATTCTTATGAAGATAAATCCAGTTGTGATGTTCCTCAAAACGGAATTTGTGGAAAGCAATGACAGGTTCCTCCGGCACTAATGTCAATGCAAGCCCGTTACCTTTTCCGAGCCCGCCATAGAGCGGTTTGGCATTCACTCCGAAGAGCAGGCCCGTTTTTCCTTTATCATTTATATATTGTGCCACCAGTTCCGCATCTTTATCACGAATCTCTCCGGTCAGTATGGATGTAAAGGATATCTGTGGATTTTTTGGCCCGTTGATTACTCCGCCACGCAGGTTAATACGACTCGTATCCTGCTTCAAAGTAAAGAAAATAGTATCCAGTTGCAACGTATCAATCTTCAAGGTATGGAGAGCGACCTTACCGTTAATTCCCCAATCCGGTGCACACCCCAATTTGGCAGAAGCATCATGATAAGATATATTCTGCGTAGCGAGATACCAGGCCATCGGGTTATCCTGTCCGGCAGAGAAAGAGAAAACTGCTGTCGGCAACGCTTTACGCAATTCTGCGTGGTTTAATTCTTTCGCTTCCAACTGCTTTGTCAAAACATCGGCAAAGTGAGTGGATTGACGAATTAATAATTCCAACCCGGCGCGGGCGCTGAGGTTCAGTTTAAGGTCACCTGCTGTAAGATGAGTAAATACACGTTCTTTACGTACTTCACCGGTAAGTTGCAGATCCAACGGCTTGCCGGAATTCTTACCAAGACTGACACCGAAAAGTTTTTCCGTATCGATGCCAGTTACATTCAGCCCGACTTTTCCATCCGGATAATGATGTGCAAGATGGTACTCCGCATTTGCCGTCATCTTCAACAGAGGATTATCACTGGTCAGTTGTGCATTCGCAACTGCATTCTTGACCGTCCCTGTAAGACCGATGCCCGAAATTTTATAATCCCCGTAATGCAATTTATCAATCGTCGCCTTAAGAGCCGCCGCAGTCTTATAAGAAGTAAAGTCGAACCCGCGCCCGTGTGCCGCAAGAGAAGCACTGAACTCATAAATGGAATCTTTCGGCAAGAAATGATTTATCTGAAGATCCTCTATATGCAAATCGGCAGTATAAGCTTCGGTAGTACTGTTAAGGGCAGCAGTAAGTCCCAATCGGCCTTCTCCTTCTTTCAACAACAGGCGGGCGTCGTATTTCGACCCTTCCATCCCCAAACGAGCGTCAAGAAGCATACTATCCGGGATAACCAACGGTGCTCCCGGCGTCATCCCCCCCAATGCCGTCAGGAAATTAAGATTTCCTGTCTGCATTTTCAAGTCAAGAGCAGCCGAGCGTGTGGTACTATCTGTCAGATTATACAATTCGCCGCCACCCTCCAAAGAGAAAGCACCGGGCAGATTTACTTTAAAACGGGAAATCTGCATCGATTTCAAGTTGCCTTCCGTACCCGCCTGTACTACTAATGGACGGAAAGGATAAGCCCCCTTGAAAGCCTCGGGCAAACCGCCGGCAAACAACATTACATCCTGTTTACCGATAAGCGCGTTGAAACGGGCGGTCAACCGTCCGGTAGTAGGAATATTCACCAATTCCCAATAAGTCTGGGCAGTAAGATTCATTTCCGAATGCGGAGTAAGCAAACGGAAATCCGGTATACGGATAACCGTACTGTCGGCAAAAACACGTCCGGTCAAAGATGTCACGCTTAACCCGGAACGTTCGTTCATTGAAAACTCACGAATAACAGCGTTCATATTGCGCCCCCGGTAAAGTACCGAATCAATTCCGATACGAATATCTCTCAAAGCAATGTGCGAAGGATCAAAACCTTCCACTGGTTGGGTATTACCCGTATCGTAATTAACCGAAGTGCCCGTCAGCAAAAAGGATCTCAATCCGTAGAACTGGTGTTTTAAATCAGCGGATACATCTTTAATGCTTGCCTCGCTCACACGGGCAGCCATACGCATCGTATCCGCAGGAAGTTGCATACTGAAAGAAACGTTTTTCAAACTTAGTGCATGAAGGTCTACTTTCCAATTGATGGGAACCGAAGCCGTATCCGTTTTTTCGGTAGTTGCAGTGTCATTCAATACAAGACCGATGTGTGTGTCGGAGAGTTCGACATGATTAATCACCGCTGTTTCATCCGTAAGATCGACACCGTGACTTTCAAGAAAAAAACGCCCCAATACCCCACGGATTTTCATGCCTTCTATGAGATCGGCCGAATTGACAGTCACCTGCTGGAGAGTAATATCGTCTACTTCTATTTTTCCTTTAAACAAAGGCATAGCTTGTACATGCACATTGAGACTCCCCAGTGTGAGCAATGTATCCGGAACCTGAATCACTTCGACATCCCGAACCAACAGGTTCAACGGAAAGCGAAGATCGATACGTCCGACATTAATTTGCATACCGGTAGCTTCAGATGCATATGAAGTGGCCCGCTTCCGTAAAAAATTCTGTACGGGGGGTACATAAAGCAATACCATCAGTACCACAAAGAGCAATATAGGAGTAAGTAATATCCAACTCACCCATTTTATCCATTTTCGTTTCATCAAGCGTGTTTCAATACATTAACGGAAATACAAAGTAAACAAATAATTCTATAAAAAAGATTTAGAAGGCGGAGAAATACTTTCTTGCCTCATCTACCACCTGTCGTAACAACGGTAATACCTCTTTTGTTTTTTGTTTCACTTCATCAGAAAACTTTTCGTTTCGCCTACTTTCCAACCACGACAGCAATGGAAGAATCTCCATCACCTTGATCATAGTTAAAAGCGGAAGCAACTTATGCGCCATACCGGCAATCCGATCCGTATCTTCTTCTTTTAAACCGGCTTCCATCTGGTCAATGTTCTTCTCCGTTTCCTCTACAAATGAGGACAGGATGGAACGAGCAGCCTCAGGATCATCTTCGGAAAAGGCGGTGAGAGCACGGAAATCAAGATTTAGTTGAAAATTGAAAGTTGAAAGTTGAAAGTTGGCTGCGCAATCTTCTTGCATAGTGACTTTTGGCTCTCCACTTTCTGTTTTCAACTCTTCAGAAACTTTCAACTTTCCACTTTCACCTTTCAACTGTTTAGGGGCTTTCAACTGTATTAGGAGTTCGGCTACCGTAAAAGGCTTGTGCAGGCAGCCGGAGAAACCATGTTCAATAAATTCGGCCGCATCCATATCGCTACGGGCTGTAACGGCAATAACGGGAATTGTTTTCGCCTGAGGAATATTGGATGCACGCAATAATTTCAACAAATCGAAGCCGTTGATGGCAGGCATCTGTACATCGGTCAGCAACACATCAAACCGGCGCTCACGGAGATGTTCGGTCAGTTCATCAAGTTGCTCACAACATGTGGCATGAATTCCTTGCTGCTCAAGCATGGCAGCAGTCAAAGTCAGTTGTATCCTATCATCATCAATGAGAAGAATATTCATCGGAGAGTTCACCATTTGCTCCCGGTCGATATGATCTGCTTCAGTAACCGAAGGAGACTGATTCTTTTTCCTGTCTTTATCAAAACCGACAGCTTTGCCTACCGGAAACAGCGGTAGGATTACCGTAAACGTACTTCCCTCTCCCAACGTGCTCTGCACGTCGATAGTACCTTCAAGCAGCACGACAAGCTTGTGCACAATAGAGAGTCCCAGACCAAATCCCTCTTCACCTTGTGCACCGGGCAGGCGGGTAAACTCCTGGAAAATACGTTCTCGGTCTTCTGCTGCCATTCCCTTTCCGGTATCGGTCACAGCTACGCGCAAACGGGAAGAAGAATAACTTACCGCAAGCGTTATACCCCCTTTTGAGGTAAATTTCACCGCATTAGACAATAAATTATTCACAATCTGTCGGATGCGAAGCGGATCACTTATGAAACGCCCGTCCAGTTCGGACTCTATTTTATATTCAAGAACAAGTCCTTTAGCTGCCGTTAACGGTTCAAAACTTGTACGTATCTCTTCAAAAAGCTGGGAGGGATTAAAAGTGACACGGTTCACTTCTGCCTTATTCAAGTCAAGACGATGGAAATCGAGCAGGTCACTCACTAATTTCAGAAGATGCTGCGAAGAACTTTTCATGTTATCGAGATAAAAACGCTGCCGTTCATCGTTCGTAAGGCGTGCCAGCAGATCGGTATATCCCATAATAGAGCCAAGTGGTGCTTTAAAATCATGTGTGATGGCAAGCATCAATTTTTCACGGGCATTCAGTAGTTCTTCGGCACGGCGGTTCGCCTCTTCTAATTCCCTACGGTATCGGTTACTACGGGTGATATCCCGCCAGATAATAATAAGGAAAAAGATGGAAAGCAGAACGGCTCCCACAGCAATGCCACCGATAATGCGGGCAGAACGTTGACGAACATATTGCTCTTTCTCCGCATCCATCTGCGCACGTTGCATCACATTCAGTTCATACTCTTTAACCAAACTGTCGATCCGGGCTGTCAGTTGTGTATCCAACCGCCGGAACTGCACATTCCTGCGCCGTATAGTCGTTTTCTTCTGAGCACGTTTTTGTTCACTGGCCATACGAATTTTCTGATGCAGTGAATCGGTCGGGTTATACGCTTCAAGGATGGTATCGGTAGCAACCTCCAACGAAGTATTTACCAATACTGCCGTATCCTGTTTGGAAGGAACGAAGGCCTCTGCCAAACGTTTGAAGAATCCTTTTTTCTTGGGCTTTGTAATGAGAGAATCACGCGTTGTGATTATGCGGTGCTGTACACGTTGCTGGGTAACCACCGAATCCTGTTCAGCTATAATCTCTTCAATTTCCCTGGCCGAAAGCAAGCTGTCATTCGCTTCACTTAATACCCGAAGCATCTGAATCGTATTCTTATCTTTCTCACGTAAAAGAACCAACAAACTGTCTGTCATCAGACTCTGCTGGTCATCCGATGCAGAAAGTGTCTCCATCTCACGATGAACAAACACCAGAGAAAAGAGTAATATCGCCAATAAAAGAGAATACCCTATAGCTATTTTTACTTTGGTAAAACGCGAAGGTGCCATAATATTAATAATTTAGCAATGTGTCAATATGCCAATGTGCCAATTGGCTGCGCTATTATGCCGCATGGCAATTGGCACATTGGCATATTGACACATTATTTTGTTTTATAGCGGAAACGCAGCCACAACATGATGCCGGCACTGGTCAGTCCGAACGGAAAAGCCATCCATACACCGACAGTCCCCCAATCGAGAACGAAGCCGCAGAAATAACCTACCGGCAAAGATATCATAAAATAAGCAATAAAAGCAATCAGCATCATCGGTTTCACATCCGAAATACCTCGCAAGGCGTTTGCAAAGTTGATCTGTAATCCATCACCGAATTGATAAACCAGCATCGGGATAATCAGCATCGCCACTAATGCGGAAACCTCTTCATTATCCGTAAACCACCCTCCCAGATAATTACGGAACAGGAATACAATGCCTCCCAACACCACTGCCATCGCCATAATCAAATGAAAACCGGCATAAGCCGAACGGCGTACATTGACCGTGTCCTCTTGACCTTTGAAGTTACTGACGCGCACAGCAACTGCTGCTCCCATACCGTAAAACATCATAAATGTAAATTGGGATATGGCACACATGATCTGATGCGAAGCTAAGGCAATAGTACCTAACCAACCTATCATCACAGCACTCAAACTGAAAGAAGCCGTTTCCATCCCCATCTGAAAAGCAACCGGCCATCCCAAGCCATTGAGACGCATAAACATTTGTCTCGACCATCCCAAACGGAAAAAGCCGAGTTTATACCGTATAAAACGACGGCTACTAAAAAAGATCACAGCGAACACAATCACCATTACAATACGTGAGAAAAGGGTACTGATACCTGCCCCTAACAACCCTAACTCCGGAAAGCCGAATTTTCCGTTAATAAGAATATAATTCCCGATAATATTCAGCACATTCCCCCCCAACAATATCCACATGGCTGTTTTGGTATCGGTAATTCCATCTGTAAACTGCTTAAAACCATTAAACAACAGAACAAACACAAGCGAAATAAGCAAAACAATGTAATAAGGCTTAATCAAGGGAAGGAGTTCTTCCGGTTGTCCCAACCTCTCCACATTCAGATAAAGGATACCCATTATCAGTGTCAGCAATAAACCGACAAACAGATTTGCCAACAAACTACAACGCAATGCCTGCCCAATAGGCGCAAACTGCTTATTACCATACAGACTCCCTACAATCGGGGTAAGCCCGTAAGAAAAACCGGTACTGAAAATAATCGCCAGATTGAATACATTGTTTACAAAGGAAGCAGCTCCCAATTCACTGGTACTGTGATGTCCGATCATCAATGTATCGGCAAAACCCAAAATAATAACTCCTACTTGTCCGATAACAATGGGCAATCCCAAAAGGAATAACGCTTTGTAATGCCCCTTATAAGTTTCATAGTAATTTTTCATATTCATAGAGTCTCTCTCCACCCCTCTCCACAGGAGAGGAAGAAAAGAAACTATTGCTATTAATCAGTTATCAATCTAACTTCACTCCCTCCCTTACGGAGACAGCCGGGGAGAGGCCCTTATAATACAGCACCACCCCATTTCTCTTGTCAAAGGATGTCTGTGCTACCGCTTGCAATTGTCCGGCAGTAACGGAACGATAACGTTCTACCTCCTTTTCCATATCTTCTGCCGCACCGTTCAGTTCAAACCAAGCGAGATTGGTAGCCACATTCAAATAGTTGATATTGCCGAAAATCTGGGTAGATTCAAATTTATTCTTTACCTTCTCCAGTTCCTGCACGGTAACTGCTTCGTTCTGCAACCTATTCAACTCTTCGCATACGGCAGTTTCTGCTTCTTCGAGTGATACACCGGCAGCCGGTTTACCGGAGATATGAAACAAACCGGCATCCACCGTGCCGGAGATATAAGCATCGATACTTGAAAACAATTGCTTTTCTTGTACCAGATGCCGGTTCAAACGGCTGGACTTTCCATTACTGAGAATATCCGACAATATGTCAAAAGCATAGTAATCGGGATGCGCACGTTCGCACATATGATAAGCCATAAAAAGAGAATCGACCGGCACATTACGCTCCACTACCAAACGGCGTTCTTCCGTCTGTGCAGGTTCTTGCGGCAATTGACGTACCGGAACATCCCTCTTAGGGATAGAAGCAAACCATTTCTCCGTCAAAGCTACCGTTTCCTCAAACGATATATTCCCCGTGACAGCAAGCACTGCATTATTGGGCGCATAAAAACGGAAAAAGAAATCTTTTACTTCATCCAACGTGGCATTGGCTATGTGCGACAGTTCTTTGCCGATAGTAGGCCACTGATAAGGATGCACCTTGTAAGCAAGAGGGCGCAACAGATGGCCCACGTCGCCATAAGGCTGATTGAGACAACGCTGTTTGAACTCTTCCATTACCACCCCCCGTTGCACATCCAGACTCCGTTCATTGAAATCAAGACTCAACATACGGTCAGACTCCAACCAGAATCCAATCTCCACATTTTGCCGGGGAACGGTCAAATAATAATTCGTAATATCGTTATTTGTCCAGGCATTATTCTCGCCACCGGCCAATTGGAGAGGAGCATCGTAATCGGGGATATTCACGGAGCCTCCAAACATCAAATGCTCAAAAAGATGAGCAAAGCCCGTATGATCGGGATGTTCGTCCCGGGCCCCCACATTATATACTATATTAAGAGCCACCATTTGCGTGCTTTCATCCTGTGAATGCACCAATCGCAAACCATTGGCCAGAACATGCCTGCTGATCTTTATCATCTTAATCCAATAAAGATACCTTAACAATCTTCACATCCTCTTCGGGGCGGTCGCTACGGTCTGTTTTCACATTCTGGATCTTATCTACGATATCCATGCCCTCGACTACTTCGCCAAACACCGTATATTCCCCATCCAGATGCGGAGTACCGCCTACAGTGGTATAAGCCTCCACCTGCTCTTTCGTGAAATGGAAATCCGGCCCTTTGGCAGCCTCTTCCTGAGCCTGTGCAAACAACTTCTCCTGCAAGTCATACAATCCGTCTTCATCATTCGCCTTACGCATCTTATAAATTTCCTTCATATGTTTCTGCGCCAACGAATTAAAAATTGTAGTCAATTTGTTTTCATTCATCTGCTGCTCCATACCGATCAGCGTAGAGTCATTGAAAACCTTTCCGGTGACAATGTAAAACTGACAACCCGATGACTCCTTATTCGGATTCACATTATCGCCTTGGCGGGCAGCCGATAAAGCACCTTTCTTATGAAAGTATTTCGGATAGACAATTTCGGCAGGAATGGTATACCCCACGTCACCGGTTCCTAACATCTTACCTTTCGGAGCATTCTTAGATTCCGGATCTCCCGCCTGCACCATGAAATCCTTTATCACACGGTGAAACAAAGTACCGTTATATGTACCTTCTTTGGCTAGTTTGATAAAGTTATCCCGATGTTTCGGAGTTTCATTATAAAGTTTTACTTTAATATCCCCAAGAGTCGTTTCGATTTTCAACATTGTTTCTTTCTGATTTTCCATATCTGAGTTATTCTTTTGTCCTGGTTTACAAGAGGCTATCGCTCCGACTACCAAAACAGTTAATAATATCACTAAATTCCTTTTCATAACACTTTCATTTAATTTAAGTTTGCAAATATACGATTTTCGTCTAAAACCTCTTACCTTTGTAACCTACAAAATGGCTAAAGCTGATATCATGAGATCCATATTAATAGTTGAAGATGATATAACTTTCGGCATGATGCTGAAAACATGGTTAGGAAAAAAAGGATTTGAAGTAACTTCGGTTAGTAACATTGCCCGTGCAAAAAAGCATATCGAAGTTCAAACACCCGATCTTATCCTTTCCGATCTCCGTCTGCCCGATCAGGACGGCATCCATCTGCTGATGTGGATGAACGAACAAGACTTGGATATCCCTTTGATCATTATGACAGGATATGCAGATATACAAACGGCCGTACAAGCTATCAAGTTAGGTGCCCGAGACTATATAGCCAAACCGGTAAATCCCGATGAACTCCTCAAAAAAATGTCGGAAGCGTTGGAAGATAAGGAAGAAGATGCTCACGTTTCGGGTAAAGCTACATCCGACAAGACTACAACCGGCTCCAAAGGCAAAACATCGAGTTCTAAAACAGAAGCACACGCCTATCTGGAAGGTGAAAGTGATGCAGCCAAGCAATTATATAATTACGTAGGTTTGGTTGCCCCTACCAATATGTCCGTACTCATTAACGGTGCCAGTGGCACAGGGAAAGAATACGTTGCCCATCGCATTCACCAACTGAGCAAACGGACAGGCAAACCATTTATCGCAATAGATTGCGGTTCCATTCCCAAAGAGTTGGCCGCCTCTGAATTTTTCGGTCATGTCAAAGGTTCGTTCACCGGCGCACTGACCGATAAGACAGGAGCATTTGTTGCAGCCAACGGAGGTACCATCTTTCTCGATGAGATAGGAAATCTGAGTTATGAAGTACAAATACAATTACTTCGCGCCCTGCAAGAGCGTAAAATACGGCCGGTAGGTTCCAATCTGGAAATCACCGTTGACATACGCCTTGTCTCTGCCACCAATGAAAATCTGGAACAAGCCATCGAAAAAGGTACATTCCGCGAAGATCTATACCATCGTATCAATGAATTCACGTTGAGAATGCCAACCTTGAAAGAACGGAGAGAAGACATCCTCTTATTTGCCAATTTCTTTTTAGACCAAGCCAACAAGGAACTGGATAAACAATTAATCGGTTTTGATGCCAAAGCATCACAAGCACTGCTCGACTATCATTGGCCGGGCAATTTACGCCAGATGAAGAACATCGTTAAACGGGCTACACTACTTGCACAAGGCAGTCTCATCACCCCCATGGAATTAGGAACAGAAATACTTGAAACTCCCATTTCCTATCATAGTTCCAATATCGCCTTGAAAGACGAAGAAACGGAAAAGCAACATATCCTTGAAGCGTTGAGACAAACCGGAAACAACAAAAGCCGCGCTGCACAATTGCTGAATATCGATAGAAAAACACTATACAATAAACTGAAATTATACGGAATAGAATTATAACACTGTCTCAAGCCGCCAATATACAATATTGGTTATCCCCAAACGGAAGGTGACTTATCTTCATTATACGCCCCTTTTTACGGCCTGCTCATATTTCTTCTGAATATCCCTACTGTATTACTCCTGTCCGGTACAAACATAAAAAAAATGTCCGACTCACACCTATCGTCTCTTGTTCTTATATTCAAGCTACACACCCATATACCTGTGTGGAATAATTCCACACCATCACTCTACATCTTCTACACATTTCCACAATCACCCTAACACAACAGGCAAAAGTTCCCACTGTTAATCAATACCTTACATATTCAATTTTGTTTTGGCACGTTCTTTGATCCTATTCTAACATCAGCGTCAGCAGTAATGCCCAACAATGCGATAAATCAAAAAAACATATAATCATGAGAAAATTAGTAGTAGCAATGTTTATGTTTGTTTGTGGTGGTTCAGCCTTTGCAATGGCCCAGGATCCTGTTAAGCCCCAACCTGCAACTGAAAAAACAGAAAGCACAGAGGAAACAACAACTTCTGAGCCTGCAAAGGAAGAACCTAAAACCAAAGAGCCCAAGGCAGATGCCTCAACCCAAGAAGCTCCGCCAACAGAAACTCCTGCTGCTGAATAAGATATAAAACCTGTCTACCTTAACCAGAGAGAATTGAAATCTATTGTTTATTATTTTAAAGCAAATGAAATTATGAAAAAGTTAGTATTAGTAGTAGCAATGTTTATGTTTGTTTGTGGTGGTGCAACCTTTGCAATGGCTCAGGATCCTGTTAAGACTCAGCCTGCAACTGAAAAAACAGAAAGCACAGAGAAAACAACAACTTCTGAGCCTGCAAAGGAAGAACCGAAAGCTGAAAAACCGGCACAAAATGCCCCGGCTAATGATGCTCCCGCTTCAACAAAAACTCCTGCTCAGTCTGCCGAATAAGAGTAAGCATACTATCCTAAAAAGCCATCCCCACTTATGTCTATTCAAGGGATGGCTTTTTTGTTATACTCTGTTTCAAAATATCTCGAACCCGTTCCACAAATTTCCTATCGGAACAGGTGCATCCAATTCTATCACTTCTTTGGATACCGGATGAATGAAACGCACACGACGTGCATGCAGACAGATACTGCCATCCGGATTGGAACGGGGAGAACCATATTTCAAATCTCCTTTAATAGGGCATCCCATTTTAGCCAACTGGCAACGTATCTGATGGTGACGGCCGGTTTTAAGATCGACCTCTAAAAGATAATAATTTTGCGAACGCCCGATGAGACGATAATACAAAATGGCTTTTTTGCTGCCGGGTACTTCCTTTTCATAGGCATAACTCTTATTCTGCTTTTCGTTACGTACCAGAAAATGCACCAATTCACCTTCAGGTTCTTTGGGTATCTCTTTCACAATCGCCCAATAAGTTTTCTTCACCTCACTGTTTTTGAACATCTCGTTCAAGCGGGACAAAGCCTTACTGGTCTTTGCAAAAATAACAAGACCGCTTACGGGGCGGTCCAGCCGGTGAGTTACACCGATGAAGACATTACCGGGTTTCGCATACTTCTCCTTTATATACTGTTTCACAGTTTCGGAAAGAGGCGTATCCCCCGTTTTATCTCCCTGAACAATCTCGGAAGCGGTCTTATTGACTACAATTATATGATTGTCTTCGTATATGACGGTCATGGGAGGTGTTCCTACATATTCATACCACCATCTACCTGAATCACCTGACCAGATACATAAGCAGACATATCAGAAGCCAGGAATGTTGCAACATCAGCAACGTCTTCGGGTGTTCCTCCACGACGCAAAGGTATTTTCTTCGCCCATTCCGTTTTTACTTCTTCGGACAAAGCAGCAGTCATATCCGTAATGATAAAGCCCGGAGCAATAGCATTGGCACGAATTCCACGAGAACCCAACTCCTGCGCAATGGACTTAGCCAAACCAATCATACCAGCCTTCGAAGCTGAATAATTAGCCTGTCCGGCATTTCCGTGAACACCTACCACAGAAGCCATATTAATGATGCTTCCGGCTTTCTGGCGCATCATGATCGGTGTACAAGCGTGAATAAAATTGAAAGCAGATTTCAGATTCACATTGATCACCATATCCCATTGCTGTTCACTCATACGCATCATCAGCCCGTCACGCGTGATACCGGCATTATTTACCAATATATCAATACGACCAAAATCTTTATGGATTTCTGCTACTACCTTTTCGGTATCTTCAAAATTGGCTGCATTCGAAGCGTATCCCTTAGCTTTTACGCCCATTGCTTCTATTTCTTTAGCTGTATTTTCCGCATTTTCGTCAATCACGAGGTCAGTGAATGCAATGTTAGCTCCTTCTGAAGCGAATTTCAAAGCGATAGCCTTGCCAATACCGCGAGCGGCACCAGTCACAATAGCTGTCTTTCCATCTAATAATCCCATACTAAAATTGATTTTAATTAAATTTCTGTTCTATGAAGTGCACCAAATACAATATTGGCTACATATCTTTTCCGAGTTTCCATATCCAGATTGGCTCCTATATGACCGCGAATATAAGGAACTTCTATACCCTTCACACAATAATGCACCAATGAGGCTGTCATATCCACATCGTCAATACAGAACACTCCCTTGTCTTTTCCTTCCTGCAACACTCCCTTAAAAAGCACCATCTCCTTGGCATCAAACTTTTTACGGACTTTCTCAACTCTCCATATATCGCGGAAAAAATTTGCACGCAAGGTACCATTACGATATACTACCTCTTTTACTGCATCCAGACGTGTATAAATCATCTCAATGATCTTCTTATCCGGTGAAATGTCCTTATCCGCTACCCGTTTCATCATGTCCGAAAGTATATCCAATTCAGACTCGACAACTGCCAAATAGATCTCATCCTTGCTTTTGAAATAGGTATAGAGAGTTCTCCTACCTTTTTTGGAAGCGAGGGCAATATCATTCATTGTGGTATTCTCCACTCCCATCTTTGCAAACAACTGACGGGCGACATCTACTAATCTGGCTTTTGTTTTTGATACGGTCATAGGTTATAAATTGCACATTGCTGAATAATTTGAGCAAAAGTAATTCTTTTCTTTCTACCACACAAGAAAAATACGAGATTATTAACAATTGTATATTAATATATGCGAATAAAAATATTCTATTATACCTTATTCATTATCAATACAATAAAGTATCATCGATCTTTTTTTAGAAAAATAATCAAGAAATAATTTGCTTATTAAATCAAAAGCTGTACCTTTGCACTCACAAAACATCGCGGAGTGGAGCAGTTGGTAGCTCGTTGGGCTCATAACCCAAAGGTCATTCGTTCGAGTCGGATCTCCGCAACTATTTAAAAGAGAAGTAATTACTTCTCTTTTTTTTATTTCCAGAGAAACCATAAAGAGGTGGCTCAGTTTGGCTTAGTCTGAAAATTTTGGGTATTTGGTTAAAATGCCTACTTTTGTATTATGGTCTCCTTTTTGAATCTGAACCCAACCTATCATTGAACCATAGTAAGGACTTTTTTATACCTTTATTCGTGAAACTCTCCCTCTACAGAAGCGGATATACTAAAAGAGAGGAGCTAAGATCACTCTCCACTCCTCCCACACGACAAACAACTAAAATTATTACTATTTGATGCCATCCAATGCTCTTTTGGCAGTAGCATTAGCGGGGTCTATAGCCAGAATTTTGTTCCAGTATTCTTTGGATTCAGGCAGCTTGTTGGCCACCAGATAATAATAGCCCAAATAACTGTAACATTCAACAAGTGCGGAATTATAACGGGGATCATTCTTGTTCACCAATAATGCAGCCACCTCTTCATAATAAGGTTTGGCAAGTCCCTGTGTCGTTTCCGGATCCAAGGCAGAGTTGGCACGCGCACGCCAGAAGTTACCTAAATAACTATCTGGAGCCGCTTGTGCAATCACCGCAAAAACCGAATCGGCAGAAACAAGTGCCGCTTTCCGCTCATCAAGGCTGACAGTCAGCGTATCGCTTTGTGTCCCTTTCCCATAATAAAGCTTACCTATCTGAAATTGTAGATCAGCAGTCTGCTCGTCAGCAGGTAAGGCCTCATAATATTTCTGATAGGCAGCAATTGCATCCGTGTAATCATTCTTTTGCTCATAAGCATTAGAAATTTCACGCCATAGCTCAGTTTTGGACGTATCCAGTTCAATCGCTTTCTGGTATTGCATGACAGCTTCATCATATTTCTTCAAAGCATTGAGCAGATGTCCGTAATACATATAATCCAAGTAGGAATAATCGGCTTTATCTGCAGCATTGAAAAAAGCGTCAGCTGCTTTTTGTGCATCATCGTAACGTTTCATATCCGTATAATTGTACATTGCCAAGCGATTGAAAGCAGCATGACGCGCATTACGCTTTAAACCCAAGTTGGCAACTTCAAGAGATTTCTCAAAATCATGATTCAAGAAAAGAGCAAAAGCATATTTCACCAAATCATCTTCAGTAGTTTCAGACGAATGGATAAAACGGGCATATGCCTCGGATGCTTTATCAAAACGGTTATTCATATAATATACTTCAGCCAGTTTCTTGTCTGCAAGAACACTGGATGGAACCACCGACTTCAACTGTTCCAATTTTTCAATAGCCTGTTGCGGATTGGCTCCTTTATAAATATCAGCCAGTTTCAAATATGCCTGTTCATTCTTTGAATCGAAATAAATGGCTTGTTCATACATTTGGCAGGCTTTACCAGCATCTTTTTGGACAACAGCAATGTCACCTTCCAATACAGAAACAGCAGCAGATTTATTGTCCGCCTTTTTAGCCAAAGCCAAATATTCTTCAGCTTCAGATAGCTTCCCGGCATCGAGAAAAGCACGTGCAACGGCTACTACCAATTCCGGGTTCTTTTTATTCTTTCCTTTTAATAACTGCCCGGCTTCATCCGAAGCTTGTGCCGGATTAACCTGAATAAGTTCTTTCATTTTGGCAAGCCCCGCTTGCCATTCGGCATTATCCGATTGCGCAAACAGCGAACCGGTTGCTATAAATGCCCCTGCTAACAAGATTTGAAATCGTTTCATTGTAATCAAATTTTAGTTATTATTCGTCCTTTACATCCACTACGCGTACAGGTTGAGTGGCCGGAACCAGTCCGGATTTCAATATGATCCGTTGCCCTCTGTCGGAAGTTAAAAAAGAGGCAAATCCCCAGGGCAATGCATTACGGGGATCATTAAGTAAAACATAAATGGGTCGTGCCAATGGATAATCACCATAATACAGATAAGCCTGATAGGGTTTATAACTATTCTCCGGTGTAGCCACATCTTCTGCACTGACAGCCATTACTCTAATTTCATTGCGAAAAGACAAGTTGGTCGTATCACTCCGGTTTCCCAACCAATTGACTCCGATTACCCCAATCGCATCAGGAGTTTGAGCTACATAGTCAATCACTTGCTGATTGGTCCGTAAAGCTTTTACCTCTGTTGTAGAGAACGGTTTTCCTCCACAGATAGAATCGGTAGCAAAACGTACGGTACTTGAATTCCGATTATCGAATACTACTCGGATATCCTTCAATGAAGAACCCGGATATACTTCTTTCCAACTTTTCACTTCCCCAGTCAATATCCGGCGAATATCGCGCACACTAATCAGGGAGTCCGGATTCTGACGATTCACAATCAAAGCCAATCCGTCCGTCGCCAACTTTATCTCTCGCGGATAAAATTTACGGCTATGAAACGAATTCATTTCTTCCTCAGTCAATGTCCGCGTTGCAATGGCCAGACGCACACTGTCTTTAAGAAGCAAATTGATTGCTTCCACCTCTGTCGTATAGCGAGGAACAATTCCGGCTAAAGGGTAAACTCCCTCAAACACATCAATCTCCTCTTGGACGATAGGTTGGAAACTTTCATCAGCGGCAATTGCTATTACCCCTGATGTATACGTGTCAGTCAGTCCGTCTTTAGGTTTACGGTTACAAGCTGCCAATATCCCTAAAATGCATATACCGATTAGCCAAAATTGTTTCTTCATCATTTTATTTTACTGTAATCTAAACATTACCGGAACTGTATATTTCACTCTCACAGCTTTTCCGTTCTGCTTCCCGGGAATCCATCGGGGCATAGATTGAATTACGCGGAGTGCTTCTTTGTCCAAGTAAGGATCAACACCACGAGCCACACGTGCATCGGCAATCGAACCGTCTTTCTCTACTACGAACTGCACAATTACACGCCCTTGTGTCCCATTCTCCTGAGCAATCGTCGGATATTTGATGTTTTTCGCAAGGAATGCCATCAACTCCGCATTTCCTCCGGGATATGTCGGCATCTGTTCTACCATGTCAAACACTTTTTCCGGCTCCGGTTCCGCTTGGGTAACCACCTGTTTCAAGTCAGCAATGTCCTTACCATTCTCTTCATCATTACCTTTCACATCGGCTATGGAGATAGCTACCTTCGTTTCCGTCAGTTCTTGCTGGCTCTTAATCTCATCATCTTCATGCACTTCCTCGTCTTTTTTGATGACGGGTGCAGTAAATTTGATAGAACTCTTCAGTGCAGGAGGCGGAGGTGCCACCGGTTCTACCCGCTTCATTTCTTCCTGCTTAATCTCGGGTTCTTCCAGTTGTGACAAAGTAGTCACTTCCGTCATCACCTCTTTCTGCTTCGGTGTAGCAATCTTGATAAGTGTCGGTATACTAAATCCGACCAAAGCAATCACCAGCACAATCACCATCGCCAAATTGTGACGTTTAGGAGATTCCGAACGCATTTTAAAAGCGCCGTATGCCTTATTCTTGCCTTTGAATATCAGTTCACACCATTCAGGGGAGGTCAAATCTATTTTTGCCATTTCATTTTCTTTTTAGGTGTTACTTTATCATTCGGCAAGATTTTGTGAAAGCTCGCCTTTCGAGTCATAATTCTTTATCAAGAATTGGTCGGCTTCAGCAATATCCGTAATCACATACTTACCAATATTACATATCTGCATTTCATCGAGAGCATCAATCAGATTTCTATACGAAGCTTCATCTGTGGCTTTTATAATAACCGTCGGCGTATTCTTTCCGCTTTTTATTTCAGAAAGTTGCTTTCTGAAATCGTCCTCTGATATCTTAAGATCCAATTTTTGTTGCTTCAATTCGTTCACTTGACGAACAGCAGCAGCATTTTTCTTTAATAGAACAGCCCGCAAACCATCCGGTTTATAAGACGTCTCTTTCAACGAGGTATAATCCTTATAGTTAGGTTCACCTTCATAATAATATAGCTTGTTGTCACTTCCCAACAAAAGAGTAATAGCTTGTGAAGCCTTCACCTTACTTTGCTGTTCTTCCGTGATACTTTTGTCGTTACTCGGCATGCTTATCTCCATCGTTTGAGGTTTGCTCAAAGAGGTACAAAGCATAAAGAATGTAATCAGCAACATATTCATATCTACCATCGGCGTAAAATCAACGCGTACGGTCATCTTCTTCTGTTTACTGCCCTTCTTTTTATTGCCGCTTTCTTGTACTTCAGCACTCATAATTTTTTCGTTTTAGTTTTCAGAAGTTGTTTTCAGAGAAGTGATCAGATTATACCTGTTTTCTCTGAGGTCCTGAAGGGAGTTCATAACTTTCTTAATTACAGCATACGGAGTAGCCTGGTCTGCTTTGATTGCAATACGCAAATCCGAATTTACCGCACGTGCATTACGCACCCACGCTTTAAACTGGTTATCAATGCTGTCACAGGGGATACCTTCGTTTTTCAAGATAGCATCTTGTTTCTCGGACGGAAGATCCAGAAAAGTTTTCATACTCTTCATCGGTACTCCGAAAGTAGATGAGAGTGCAAATGTCTTTTCCTGTTCCGGCGTGAAGGTTACTCCATATTCTTCACCCATTTTTTCAAGCACGGCTTTCAGATCCGATTGCTTATCCATACTCATGAATATCTTACCATCGGGATCAACCAATATTGAAAGAATATTCTTTTCCGGAATTTTAATTTCAGAGACTGAGGCCGGAGTCGTCACCTGTACCGGTTCTTTTTTTACGAACGTAGACGTCAGCATAAAAAAAGTAAGTAACAGTACTGTAACGTCACTCATCGCCGTCATGTCGATGAACGTACTTTTCTTCTTAATCTTTGCTCTACCCATGATCTTAGAATTTTATAGGGTTAGCACGTTTATTTATGAGTTGCAGCAAATGTCTGCACAATAGAGAATCCGACCTCGTCGAGACTGTAAGTCAACTTATCAATTTTATTTGTATAGTAGTTATAAGAAATAACAGCTAAAGCACCGGTAAGAATACCAAAAGCCGTATTAATCAAGGCTTCGGAAATACCTTGTGACAAAGCCATTGAATCGGCAGAACCACCCGCAGCCAATGCAGCAAATGAACGGATCATACCGATTACTGTTCCAAGCAATCCCATCAACGTACCCAACGTGGTAATAGTACCGATAATCGGAAGATTCTGCTCCATCATAGGAAGTTCAAGTGCAGTAGCTTCCTCCAATTCTTTTTGGATGGCAAGCAACTTCTGATCCTTAGATAAAGTGGCATCCTTTTCCATTTCATCGTATTTCTTCAAAGTAGCCGTTACCACATTAGCTACAGAACCTTTCTGGTTGTCACAAATTTCTTGTGCTTTCTGCAAATTTCCAGCAGCCAGGGCAGCCTTAATATTAGTAACGAACTTCACCAAAGAGCCCTTACCAAAAGCAGAACGAAGAGCAAAATAGCGCTCAATACTTAGTGCAAGCACTGTCAACAGTAAAGTCTGAATAACCGGTACAATAATTCCACCTTTGTAGATTGTCCCCAAAAAGTTACCGGGAAGCGGATGATTGTTAGGGTCATTGTTCATAAAGTTGGAAGGATTCCCTAACAAGAAATGATAAATACAAATTGCTATCACAAAGCAACATACAATAACCCATCCAGCAGATTTGATACCTTTAAAAGAGGTAGATTTTTTTTGAGTAGTTTCCATAATTAGTTTTTTTTGTTTTTAAAGAATTTGTTATTTGATTGAAATTAAAATTTCAGAAATGGTTGGACGCAATGCACCTCAAGCCCTACAACTCCGGTTTCTAACGAAGCTGCATAGCAAACATGCACCACAAGTAAAATGTAGAATTAAATAAGGATACGTCTTAGTGCGAATATATGATATTCACAGCTTGATTGAGCATAAATCGGATCCTTATCGGAATGGAAGGATTTACTCTTGTCCAAGAACAACAAATTCTCTCTCAAACACAATTTCTGCAGGATATCGCGTAAGAAGTCTACAACTTCAATTCCACGACGCAGACGCTGGTTATGGGAAGAGGAATACAATTCAGATATCGGTTTATTTCCCAATTCGACATCTGAAACAGATAAAGCTTGAAGATGATTGTGATAAGAAATATCTCCATTCAAACTGGTCTTTGTACGGTTTGTGGATGAAGATTCTGAAATACAACAAGTAGAAGCAGAAAAACCTTTTGTACAGTTCAAAGCATTGCCGCTCATGCTAAATGATAGCATCAGCAAAACAAAGGTTAATATGAACTTTACAGAGGTTTTCATTGTTTGTCTTATTATCGAAAATTGACCTTTTATAGAAATCGGGTGTAAAAGTAATAACAAAAAGCATATGATCTGCCAAATTCACATCTTTTAATCATACAATTTCCTATCCTATATTAAGAACACTTCTAAAAGCATTTTTGTTTTAACAAATTAAATAATAATTTGCTAATCGTGAATAAAAGAATTAATGAAATGTAGATATGGAAACGCGAAAATCCCCTTGCCCCCGTAT